>JBAYME010000001.1:0-38928 GCA_041663725.1 Minisyncoccota bacterium
GTGAAAGGATATTGGTATTTGTCTTTTGATGAAAAAGAATCATTGTGGAAAGACGCTGACGGCGACCACAGGGTGCCTGGCGTCTGTGCCGGTTCCGACGGTGGCTTCGAGTTCGTTCTTGGTTGCTTCGGGGATGACTGGCATGACCATAGTTGTCTCCTTTGCTTCTGCGACTTGCCTGTTTCCGAACAGGCTTAATCTCTTAGTCACTTTGTTCCTTAAACTTTCTGAATCTTTAACTCTTAGACCCTTTGCTCTTAGCACTGGGTCTTTTTTTTTGCTAAAAATCTCACTACCGGGTATAATTAGTCTATTATAAACACCGATGAAATACTCGGATTAATTTAAAAATTATATGGAGAAAAAAAGTAATATGGCAGTTTGGGTTATTATTGTGTTGGTAGTTGTCGCTGTTTTAGTTTTTCTTACAATTAATATAAATAAAAAAGGTACTATGGAAGAAAATAATATAGCTGGAGCAGTAGCTGCAGTAGGAGACTTGGTAACAGTTAATTATACTGGTAAATTAGTAGATGGAACTGTATTTGATTCAAATGTTGATCCAAAGTTTAATCATGTAGAGCCATTTGAATTTACACTAGGAGTAGGGCAAGTGATTCCTGGTTGGGATAAGGGTATTCTAGGAATGAAAGTTGGAGAAAAGAAGACATTAGAAATTCCTGCTGAGGATGCTTATGGAGAGGCTGGTGCTGGGGGAGTTATTCCACCAAATGCAACTTTAATTTTTGATGTTGAAATTTTAAAGATTACTAGTAGTGTAAATGAATAATTATATGGAAACTTCAGTAGAAAAAAAATGCAAAATTCACCATACCTTTAAAATAATTATTTTTGTTTTAATCGTATTGTGTGCAGGTAAGTTTTTATTGAGTTATGGAAATTTTGGAAAAAATGGAAATGCTGTAGAAAATACTATTTCTTTTACTGGGCATGGTGAAGTTTCTGCTGTGCCAGATATCGCTAATATTAGTTTTACTATTGAAAAAGATGCTAAAACAGTAAAAGAATCACAAGCATTAGTTGCAGAAATTGAAAAAAAAGCAATTGATCTTTTAAAGACCAATAATGTGGCAGAAAGAGACATAAAGACAAATAATGCTTCTTTTTACCCAAAATATGAATTTCAAAATAAGGGAATGCCTTGTACTAGGTTTGTATGTCCAACAGGAGAAAATGTAATAGTTGGCTATACTTCAAGTGAAAGTATCTCAGTAAAGATAAGGAATACTGATGATACTGGTAAAATTATTCAAGGCTTAGGAGAAATCAGAGTTTCAAATTTAAATGGTCCTAATTTTAGCATAGACAAAGAAGATGCCTTAAAAGATAGTGCTAGAAAGTTGGCCATCAATGAAGCTAAAGAAAAGGCAAAAAAACTATCCAAAGATCTTGGTATTCGTTTAGGAAAAATAACTTCATTTAGTGAAAATAGAGATTATCCAATGCCAATGTATGCAAAAGCAGAGATGGCCATGGGTATGGATACAGTATCTCTACCAGCTGAATTACCAAAAGGAGAGAACTTAATCACATCTGATGTTACTATAACTTACGAGATAAAATAAGTTTACGAGTTGACTATTTAACTAAAAAAGAGTAGTATAAAGAAGCCCTTTACGGGGCTTTTTTATAAGGCTAAAACATTATCAATGTTCTCCCGATCTACAAAGTAGATTTAGGGTAAAATAATTGTAAAATATAAATTTTATGTCAAAAATCACTGAATATTTTAAGGAAACTAAAGCAGAATTAAAGCATGTAAATTGGCCAACTAGAAAACAAACTATTTTTTATACTTTAATTGTTGTAATTCTTTCTGTGCTCATTGCCTACTTTTTAGGTTTTTTTGATTTTATTTTTTCACAAGGGTTAATGAAATTAATATCTTTTTAATTAAATTATATGTCTAAACAAGAAACACAAGGAATAAGAAATTGGTATGCTATTCACACTTATGCTGGATATGAAAATGCAGTTCTTCGTAATTTGAAACAGCGTATTGATTCTCTCGGTGCACATGAAAAAATCTTTAATGTAATAGTTCCTGTAGAAAAAAAGGTAAAAATAAAAGCAGGTAAAAGAGTTGAAGTTGAAGAGAAAATTTATCCAGGTTATGTCTTAGTGGATATGATCGTGACTGATGATTCATGGTACATTGTTCGTAATACACCTAGAGTTACTGGTTTCGTTGGTGCTGGAGTAAATCCTGTTCCATTAAAAAAAGAAGAAGTAGATTTCTTGTTTAAGAAAATGGATGCAAATACAGTAAAGCATAATATTGATTTAGCTATTGGGGAGACAGTTAGAATTGTTGATGGCCCATTTAAAGACCTAGAAGGTAAGGTTAATTCAGTAGATCAAGAAAGAGGCAAGATAAAAGTGCTGGTTTCAATGTTTGGTCGTGAAACACCAGTCGAATTAGATTTTTTACAGGTCAAGAAAATTTAAAATATTATTTACCTTAATATTAAATTTTTAATTTAATAAGATTAGAAAAGTAGACAAAGGGGGTAAAATAGTATAGATTTACATTATTAATTACAAATAAAATTTTAATAACGGGATGGCAAAAAAAATAACAAAAAAAATAAAATTACAAATACAGGCAGCGAAAGCTACTCCTGCACCACCACTTGGACCTGCATTAGGACAGGCTGGTATAAATATTGGAGACTTTGTCACAAAATTTAATGCTGCTACTTCTAAAATGGCAGGGGATAAGGTTTCAGTTGTAGTTCATGTTTATGAAGATCGAACTTATGACTTTATTGTTAAGACTCCACCAGTTTCAGGTCTTATCTTAAAGGCTGCTGGTATTGAAAAGGGTTCAGGGAAGAATAAAACAAGTAAGGTTGGTAAAATCACAAAAGCTCAGGCTCTAGAAATTGCAAAAAAGAAGGGAGCAGATTTAAATGCCAAAGATGATCAAGGGGCTATAAATATAGTAGCTGGTTCTGCAAGATCAATGGGCATAGACGTAGTCTAAAGTAGAAAGTTGTAAAGTTATAAAGTAAAAAAGCCAACTAGGAATAGTTGGTTTTTTTATTTTTATGGAGTATTATTTGATAATGGTTAATCTAAAAGAATTACAAAAAGAAATAATGCGAAATAAATTGGAAAAGGGTTTCAATACTACAGATGTAGCCCTCGAATTTTGTAGAGCTCACGAAGAACTTTCTGAAGCATTTTGTAAGTTTAATAAAGGTGAAGACGGTGTGGCTGAAGAATTCGCAGACGTAGCTATATTTCTTTTGGGTATGGCTGAAATTTTAGGTTTTGATTTAGAAAAAGAGCTATTATCTAAGGTAGAAAAAAATAAAAATCGTAAATATAAAAAAGAAAAATCCCCAGACGGGAAAGATGTTTTTATTAGAATTAAAACTGAGATAGACCCATAGTACATCAAATAAAAATCTAAACTACAGTTTAGATTTTTATAGCCTAGTGTACTCCGTAAACTCTAAATCATATATATTTAAGTCATTTTTTTGAAGTTTTTCACCTTTTGTTTTTTTCCATTTTTTTTGATCAATTTCTGGAAAAAATACTTCAGCATCCGGAAAGTCACCATTAACATGGGTAATATAAAGTTTGTCTGCCATATTAATAAATAATTTATAAATCATTCCACCACCAATTACAAAAACCTCATCTTTTTCATTTGTAGTTTTTTTTAATAAATCCATTGCTTCATCTATCGAATAAAAAATTTCAGCACCAGGAGCTGTGAAAGAATCATCTTGAGTTAAAATTATATTTCTTCTGTTTGGCAGAAGGCGTCCAATTTGTTTACCATTTTCGTCACATGCTAAAGATTCATAAGTTTTTTGCCCCATAACAACTGCATGGCCTCTAGTTTTTTCTCTAAAATGTTTCATGTCAGCAGGAAGTGACCAAAGAAGATCATTCTTTTTTCCAAGTTCATTATTTTTTCCAATGGCTGCAATAATTGAAAGTATCATTTGAATTTTATTTTATAATATCTAGTCCCGTAATAGGTTCACCTGGTTTAAAGTATGGAGCAAAAGATTGATAAATTTCATCCACTAATGTCTCATCCTTCTGTTCTGCTCGACTAAAAATATTTTTTGGTAGATTTGGAAAAATATTTAAGTGATTATTTTCTCTTTTAATTAATTCTTTTGCACCCTCATAGTGAGTATCATAAATATGAGCATTGGAAATAGAATGAGTATAAATTCCTGGTTTTACTCCTAGTTCTTGGGCTAGGGTACACATAAGTAAGGCAAAACCAAAGGTATCAAAAGGGCAGCCAAGCATCATGTCATTTGAGCGAATTATGTTATGCAAACAAAGCCTGCCACCGATTATATTTACTGTAAAAGCAAAAGGACAAGGGGCATTTTTTTTATAAGTTGCTATTAGTCCTTTTCCATATAGTCCATCATCTGCTGGGTCCCATGTTACAATCACGCCTTGTCTTGAGTGAGGCTCTTCTTTTAAATGTTTTATTAATTGACCAAGTTGGTCTCGTCCGAAATGATGGCGCCAACGATATCCATAAGCTGATGTTATGGTACCATTTGTTTCAATAAATTCATCCCACATTTTTGTATATTTTCTTAAAAATTCTGTATCTTTATCTCCTGTGATAAACCAGACTTGTTCTGCAATTGGAGATTTGATGGGATTTTTACGAAGAGTTAAAATAGGGAAACCATCTTTTTCTAAATCAATTTGGAAAGTTAAACCAGGCAATATTTTTATTTTATGGCCAGTTCTTTCATTTAATTCCTCAACCCCCTCTTCCATTATTTTTTTTATTAAATTTTTATAGATTGCGTCAAATGTTGTCATATAGTAAAGTATACAGCATGGAAAATAAAAATCAAAAAGAGATAAAGTACCCATATTTACCAGCAGATAAAAATATATTTTATGTTGGTATGGATAATAATTTTATGGTAGAAGCAAAAGAAGCAGCCCGTTTATCTAATGATCAACAGCAACCAACTGGTGCAGTTATTGTTTGTGATAATAAAATAGTTTCTAGTTTTTCTAATAAAAACCCACTAACTAGCTCTTTTTTAATTAAATTACATAAAAAATATTGCATTCGTCATATGTTAAAAATTCCTTCTGGGCAAAAATACTGGGTTTGTCCTGGTTGTGCTAAAAACGAAAGTCATGCTGAGTCACGGGCGGCAAAGGATTTTATAAAAAATAAAATTTCTTGCAAAAATCCCGATTTATATTTATGGGGTCATTGGTGGTGTTGTGATGTTTGCTGGAAAAACATGCTGAAGTTGCCAATTAATAATGTTTATCTATTGGAGGATAGTGAAATATTATTTAACGCTAAAAATTCTAATAATATTTTAGGTAAACAGTTTGAATAATTTTATATAAAGAAAAATCCCATCCTTCGACAAGCTCAGGATAGGATTTTTTATAAGCTAAAATCTAGGAAGCTATAAGCTACTCAACTAATCCAGCTTTCTTGAGTGTTTTATATACACCATTCTTTTTTATTGTTTTCATTCCTCTTGTTGATATTTCTACATTTACAGATTTATTAAGTTCAGGTACAAAAATTTTCTTCTTTTGAAGATTTGGGTATTTTCTCTTTTTTCCAGTTGGGTTGAATTTAGTGGCACGAGTTCTATTGGAATAACCGCCTCCTACAATTGAACCTTTTTTTGATATTGGACATGATTTCATAACGAATGTATGCTATCATAAAATTTATATGAACGCAATAGATGCAATTTTTTTTATAGCGATACTCATTATGTCTGTAGTTATTCATGAAGTTTCTCATGGTTATGTAGCAGAATATTTTGGGGATGATACTGCACGCAGGTCTGGCAGACTTACATTGAATCCAATAAAACACTTAGATTTATTTGGTTCTATTATTTTACCAATTTTACTTTATATATCAGCTGGTTTTGCTTTTGGTTGGGCAAAGCCTGTTCCTTATAATCCAAACAATCTTAGAAATAAAAAATGGGGAACCATTGCTGTTGCCTCGGCTGGCGTTTTAGCTAATTTTTCGATTGCTATTATTTTTGGTATTTTAATTCGATTTGCACCAAGTTTTGGTATTCCTCCATATAATCCAACTATGATCCATCCTTTTTATGCGATAGTTACAAATATAGTTATTTTGAATATTGCTTTAGGTTTATTCAATTTAGTTCCAATACCACCACTTGATGGTTCTAAAATATTATTTAATCTTTTGCCAAAATCTTTTTTTAACTTAATTGAATTTTTTGAAAGATATTCCCTTATATTTTTAGTTATTTTTATTTTTTTCTTTTCTAGTTTTTTATATCCATTATTGATTTCCATTTTCCATATAATTACTGGTATTTAATAACAATAAGAACGTAGTTGTTATTGTTTTATATGATATAATAAATTATATGAATTTATTAAAAAATATTTTTAACAATCATTATAAACTTATTTTGTCTTTTGTTTTTTTGATTTTTTTTACTACTACATTAAGAGTAGTTGCAGTTTTACTTCCAGGTGCCCTTCCACCAGACGGCGGATATGATGCTGGTACTATTCTAGATCCAGGATGCGACCCAGAAGACCTAGATGGTAATTGTATTGTTAAGGCAACTTCTGGAATATCAGAAGATCAAACGACACCACAGACTATCGGCGATAGTGTAAACAGACTATCCAAGCTCTGGGTTACAGATATTAATGTCTCAAATCTAATTGATTTTAATAATACTGATTTAAATGTAAAAATCGGATATCAAGCAGGAAAAAATATAGCATTTGGTGCGCAACGTAATACTTTTATTGGTTACGAATCTGGTTTTTCTTCTGCCTTTGAGAATTCCAGTGCGGCAGACAACAATACAGCAATTGGATATCAAACTTTATATTCAAATGTATCAGGCGCCTATAATACAGCCAATGGTTATTATGCGCTTCATGGTAATACAACAGGTACTGAAAATACTGCAGTTGGAAATAGCGCTTTAAATAATAATACAGTAGGAATTTATAATACTGCTACTGGAGCCGGCACACTTTATTCTAATGTTGATGGTTCTCAAAACACTGCAAATGGTGTTGCAGCGCTTCATGATAATTCTTCTGGTAGTTATAATACTGCAAACGGTGTATCTTCTCTTTTTTATAATTTTTCAGGATCTCATAATTCTACAAATGGACACCAAGCACTTAATCAAAACAGAACAGGAAGTTATAATACTGCAAACGGAAGCAGGGCTCTTTATGAAAATACAATAGGTGAATATAATACTGCTAGTGGAGTAGATGCTGGACGTTACGTAACATCTGGTGGAGGCAACCAAACATCAACTCTTTCAGTTTATTATGGCTATAATACACGTGCCAGCTCTGATGGAAATACAAATGAAATAGTAATTGGGTCCAATACATATGGAAATGGAAGTAATTCTATAACTCTTGGTAACGGAAGTATTACAAAAACAATATTAAGAGGGAATATTGGTGTCGGCACAACTAGTCCGGCAGAGTTATTGTCCTTAGGATTAGAGGGCACAACTAGGGGAGTTCTTTCTTTTGCAGGTAGTACTTCAGGAAAAATTATAATTCAACCAGCGTCTATTACTGATAACTGGACAATGACATTACCTACTACTGATGGAGATGCTGGTCAAATTCTTTCTACTGATGGTTCTGGTGTGTTAAGTTGGATTTCAAATAGTGGAGTGCAAACTCCCTGGGTAAGTAATATTAACGCTGCAGGATTTACTCTTAATGGTAATAGTACTGCCAGTGGCAATTTAGTTTTAGATTCAACTTCTAATGTTACAAAAGGTTATGTTTTACTTAACCCAACAGGAGGAAATGTCGGTATTGGTACATCAACACCAAATAATCTTTTACAAGTTGCAGATTTAATTGATTTTAATAATACAGACTCTAACACAAAATTAGGTTATTACGCTGGAAAAAATGTAGCAGTAGGAGCTAATTATAACACTTATGTTGGCTATGAATCAGGTATGTCTAATGTTGTAAGTGATGTGTGGGCATATGGTAATACCGCCATGGGTTATCAATCATTATATTCAAACACAGGCGGAATGGAAAATGTCGCCATTGGTTATGGTTCACTTTATTCCAATACAACAGGAACACAAAACACCGCTATTGGTTTTCAATCTTTAACTTCAAATACAGCAGGTAGTGGTAATATTGCTATTGGTTTTCAAGCAGATGTAGATGAAAGTGGTGGCTCATTAACTAATGCAATAGCAATTGGAGCTTACTCTACTGTTCAACAAAGTCATAGTTTAATACTTGGGGCAGGTGGAACAAAAGTTGGAATTGGAACAACTGCACCGTCCACAATATTTGAGATTGGTTCCTATGATATAGGAGACGGATTGGCTGGCCCAGTAATAACACTAGGAATAAACAACAATGTTGCAAATTCCGGTGCAGGCTCAATTAATTTTTTAAGAAGAGATGGCACAGAAGGATATGTTTGGCAGGATATGGCTGGTAAAATGAGAATAAATACAGTAGCTCCTACTACAGTCAACGATACTTCTGGAGATGTGATCGGTGAGCAATCTTCAACTCGAGAGACAAAACAAGATATTGTTGATTTTACTGATTATAAAAATGCTCTTGCTCTAATAGTGGATGCACCATTACACTATTTCCGTTATAGAAAAGAAGTGGATGGTTATGGATCTGATTCTCCATTAGCTAAAAATCGTTTAGGTTTTATTGCTGATGAAGTAGATCCAATATTTATGTGGGATAATACAATTGATCAAGTATCTATAAACGGACTCGTTATGGCTTCAATTAAAGAATTAAATATAAAAATAGAAGAACAAATTAAAGACATAAAAGAATTTAATCTAAGTGTAGAAAGATTGAGTAATAAAATTGAAACAAAAATTCTTTGTGTTGGTAGTACTTGTGTTACAGAAGATCAATTCCTAGAAATAGTAAATAAAAATATTAATATTCCAACACCAACACCAACACCAACACCAACACCAACAGAAACAGAAACAGAAATAGATCCAGAAATAGAAATACTCGAAGATATTATTCCGTTGGTAGTTCCAGAACCAGCTACTATTATTGAATCAGACATAGTATTAATAACAACAGAATTAGAACCAGAATCAGAAGTAATATCTAGTGAAACACAATCAGTAGATATAGAAATAAATCCTTAAATAAATTTATGAAAAATTTTTTTAAATCTACATACTTATTTTTAATAATCTCTATTTTTTTAATTGTTGTTTTTTCTTTTTTTGTTAAAAATATTGAAGCAAGCAATATTGGAACTATTCCTGATTCTTCTCTTTGTACAGAAGGTACATCTTGTGCAGAATTAATGCAAGACAATAGTAAGATAAATTTTGGTTGTACTAATTGTGAAGTTCAAGTTGAAGATACTTTTTTGTCTGGTTATGCATGGGGGAGTAATATTGGTTGGATTAATTTAAAGCCTACACAATATGGTGGAGTAATAAATAATACTGGTGGTGATGATGGGGTTTTGTCTGGTTATGCATGGGGGCAAAATGCTGGATGGATAAATTTTAAGCCAACTTATTCCGGGGTAGAAGGTGTTACTATTGACACTAATAACGGTGAGTTTAATGGATATGCTTGGTCACAGAATTATGGTTGGATTCATTTCGATTGTAGTATTGCAGGAAAGTCAGCTAATAAATGTGTAACTACGACATGGAGACCGTCACATACTACAACTGGTGGAAGTGGAGGTGGTGGAGAAAATTGTAGTAACGGAGCAACAAATTATCCAACCTGTACATTTAATTGTACAAACGGAGCAACAAACTATCCTACTTGTACAATAACTGAAATTGAAGATGAGACATGTACAAACGGAGCAACAAACTATCCTACTTGTACAATAACTGAAATTGAAGATGAGACATGCGAAGAGACAGGAAACTGTCCTCAAGAAGTAACTTGTGATTCTTTGGGTACTTGTATAACAGCTCCAGTTACTATTATCGAAAATATAATCAATAGTATAAATACACCATTAATTAATTTTTTAAATCAAACATTTTCACCACCAGAAATTGAAAAAATAAAAACAGGCTTAAAGGTTACTACTGCAACTTCAGCAATCATTGCTACTGGAATTACAATAGGCACAGCTTTACTCTTGAGTCCTCTTGCCACACCAGAGATTTTGCTTTTACCTTTGCGTTTATGGGCATTATTACTTACTGGATTAGGTTTAAGAAAAAAAATAAAACCATGGGGAACAGTTTATGATTCTGTAACTAAACAGCCACTTGATCCAGTATATGTAACATTATTTAATCTTGATGGAGCTGAAGTATCTTCTTCTATAACAGACCTAGATGGACGTTATGGGTTTTTAGTTCCACCTGGTGTTTATAAAGTTGTTCCAGGAAAGACTAATTATATATTTCCATCTGCAAAATTAGCTAGTCACATAAGTGATGAACTTTACCCAGATTTATATTTTGGAGATTATTTACATATTGCAGAAGGTGAGACCATTGCAAAGAATATTCCTATGGATGCCATAAATTTTGATTGGAATGAATTTGCAAAAAACAAGAAGCAGATTTTTAATTTTTACTCTAAAAAAGAAGTAATGTTTGCACGTATTTCATCGTTCTTTTTTGTAGCTGGTGCCATATTAGCAGTTCTTGCTTTGTTTATTGCTCCTGAGCCTTATAATTTAATAATTTTTGGTTTATACGTTTTATTATTTATATTAAGAAGAGTTACCTTTAAGAAAAAAGCGCGAGGAAAATTGATAGATAAAAATGGAGACCCATTATCTTTTGCTTTAATACGTGTATTTGGAGCAAATACTAACGTTGAGATAGCTCACAAGGTAGCAGATAAAATGGGACGTTATTTCTGTTTAATTCCAAATGGACAATATTATGTACAGGTTGAAAATAAAAATCCTGACGAATCTTATTCAGTTGTTTATAAATCAGAAACTCTCGAAATTAAAAATGGTATTTTAAATAAAGTGTTTAATGTATAATTTTTAAATTTAGCCGCACTAAATTTAAAAAATTTAGTGTAGGACTTGCGTTTTCTGTTCGTTTATAGTAGATTACTATGTATTAAGTTATGCCAACAATTAATCAATTAATTAAGACAAATAGAAAAAAGACAGTATATAAATCCAAAGCAGTTGCTTTGGCGCGTGGTTTTAATGTTTTGAAAAATAAACCAGTATTTTACCCAGCTCCATTTAAAAGAGGTGTGTGTACTAAAGTTACTACTACAACTCCAAAGAAACCAAACTCAGCTCTTCGAAAAATTGCCAGAGTTCGTTTAACTAATGGTATGGAGGTGACTGCATATATTCCAGGAGAGGGACATAACCTACAAGAGCACTCAGTCGTTATGCTTCGTGGAGGACGTGTTAAAGACTTGATTGGAGTCAGGTATCACATTGTACGTGGAGTTCTTGATACTCAAGGAGTTGAAAAAAGAAGACAGAGTAGGTCACTTTATGGAAACAAGAAACCAAAGGAAGCAAAAAAATAAATTATCAATTACGAATTATCAATTACGAATTAAAAATGAGACGTAAAATTAAAAATAAAAATATAGTAGGAGTAGATTTTGTTTATAATTCTCAAAAATTAGAGAAGTTTATAAACTACATTATGTGGTCTGGGAAAAAAGAAACCGCTAGAAAAATAATGTATCAAGCTTTTGATGTGATTAAGGAAAAAACAGGAAATCCAAATCCTCTTGAAATTTTTGATTTAGCAATGAAGAATGCTAGCCCTTTGACCGAAGTTCGCTCAAAGCGTATTGGAGGTGCAAACTATCAAGTTCCCCGTGAAGTCCGCCCAGAGAGAAGACTAGCTCTTGCAATGCGATGGATTCGTGATGCTGCACGTTCAAAAAAAGGACAACCAATGCACATTAAGCTTGCTGAAGAATTAATTTTAGCTTCTAAAAATGAAGGATCAGCTATTAAGAAAAGAGAAGATACTCACAAGATGGCAGAATCAAACAAAGCCTTCGCACACTTCGCTTGGTAAAAAAATTGCAGAGCAATTTTTTTATCCTGAGCTTGTCGAAGGATACATTTATAAAATTTTAAAAAATCCCCGAAAGGGGATTTTTTATTTGCAAAAAGGAACATTATGTTATATATTACTAGAAGCGCAATGGCGCTTTTTAATATTAAGTTATAAATAAAAATTATATGGAAAGAGACTATCCACTAGAGAAAGTTAGAAATATTGGAATTATTGCCCACATTGATGCGGGAAAAACAACTACCACAGAGCGTGTGCTTTTTTATACAGGTGTTTCTCATAAAATCGGCGAGGTGCATGATGGAGAAACTACCACAGACTGGATGGAGCAAGAAAGAGAGAGAGGAATTACTATTACATCTGCTGCTGTTACTTGTTTTTGGACACCAACTTATGCTTTAGCTGATAAAAATAAAAAACATCGTTTTAATATTATTGATACACCTGGGCACATTGATTTTACAGTAGAGGTCAAAAGATCTCTTCGAGTATTGGACGGTGCAGTGGTTGTTTTTGATGGAGTTGCTGGAGTAGAACCTCAATCAGAAACCAACTGGCGTTATGCCGATGAAGCAAAAGTTCCTAGAATTTGTTTTGTAAATAAATTAGACAGAACAGGCGCTTCTTTCGAGCGTTCCTTCGCTACTATATTAGACAGATTAACCAAGAAAGCTGTTCGTTTACAAATTCCAATTGGTCTTGAGGAAAAACATGAAGGAGTTATAGATCTTCTAAAAATGAAAGCTTTTTATTTTGAAGGTGAAATGGGCAATCAAGTTATTGAAAAAGAAATCCCAGAAGAATTAAAAGCCGAAGCAGAAAAATATCACAGTGAGCTGATAGAAAAAATTGTTGAATTGGATGACGTGACAATGAATGACTATTTAGAGGGAAAAGTTCCAGACATGGAAACCCTAAAAAAATTATTAAGAAAAGGAGTTATTGCTAATGAAATTTTTCCTGTTTATGCTGGTTCAGCTTTGAAAAATAAAGGAGTTCAATTGGTTCTTGACGGAGTAGTTGATTATTTACCTTCACCTCTTGATATTCCAGCCATTGGCGGAACTGATCCAGATAATAACGACGCACCAATAGTTCGAAATGCTTCAGATGAAGAGCCTTTTTCAGCTTTAGCTTTTAAAGTAGCAACTGATCCATTTGTCGGACAACTTATTTTCTTTAGAGTTTATTCTGGTAGCTTGTCTTCTGGTTCTTATGTATATAATCCACGAACTAGGAACAAGGAACGTATTGGTAGAATATTAAGAATGCATGCAAACGATAGAGAAGAAGTTAAGCAAGTTTTCGCTGGAGAAATTGCAGCTGCTGTTGGACTTAAGGATACTATTACTTCTGATACTATTTGTGACGAAGAACATCCAATTGAATTAAATAGAATTATTTTTCCAGAACCAGTTATTCAACTTCGTATTGAACCAAAGACAAAAGCTGACCAAGAAAAAATGGGAATGGCTCTTAATCGTTTGGCTCAAGAGGACCCTACTTTTAAAGTTTCTACTGACCAAGAAACAGGCGAGACAATTATTGCTGGAATGGGAGAACTTCATTTGGAAATTCTTGTTGATCGTATGAAAAGAGAGTTTGCTGTTGAAGCTAATGTTGGTAAGCCACAAGTAGCCTACAGAGAAACAATTACTGGAACAGCTGATGCTGAAGGAAAATATATTAAGCAATCAGGTGGACGTGGTAACTATGGTCATGTAAAGATTAAAATTAAACCAATGGTCTCTCTAACTAAAGAGGAAGTTGATGATTTACCTAAAAACACTAAGCGTTCAGAAGGATTTGAATTTGTTAATAACATCAAAGGAGGTGTTATTCCACAAGAGTATATTGCTCCATGTGAAAAAGGATTTAAAGAAGGCCTAGACAGAGGAGTACTTGCTGGTTTTCATATTGTAAATGTTTCTGTAGATCTTTATGACGGTTCATATCACGAAGTCGACTCTAATGAAATGGCCTTTAAGATCGCTGCTTCTATGGCTGTGCAAGATGCTTGTAAAAGAGCAAAACCAGTTATTCTAGAGCCAATGATGAAAGTAGAAGTTGTTACTCCGGAGAAGTTTATGGGAGATGTTACTGGTAATCTTTCTTCAAAGCGTGGAATTATTGAAGGAATGGAAGACAGAGGAATGAATAAAGTATTAAATGCTATTGTTCCTCTTTCAGAAATGTTTGGTTATATGACCAGCCTTCGTTCAATGACAGAAGGTCGCGCATCCTTCACTATGGAATTTGTACGATATGATATAGTGCCCAATAACGTAGCAGAGACTATTATCTCAGCTAGAAAATAAAAAAAAGAAAAAAGAAAAAACACCCTAGAAATAGGGTGTTTTTTATATTAGTCTTGACTTTAACTAATAAATATGCTTTTATACTAGTAAAGTAATAGACCTTTGAAATAGAATTTAATTAGATTTAGATTCATTTCTCGTGCTTCTTTATGGAGGTTGGGGAAATGAATTTTAAGTTTAATTATTAAAAAAAATAAAAAAATGAAAAAAAACAAAAAAGAACTACAAGAAGAGATTTTAATTCTTAAAAAAAAATTAGAACAACAAAGGGAAATGTCTAAGATTATATTTCATGATTTAAGATCGCCATTTAATTCAATTCTTGGTCTTCTGGAACTACTATCTGAATCTTTTGATAAAAATAGCAATAAGGATAATGAAACATATGCCAAAGCAATTTATCTTTCCGCTAAAAAATATTATTTATTTTTAGAAGAATGTCTGGAATTTTATAATGCGAACTCAAAAAGCATTAGTTATAATCCAGAAAGAATAAACATATTTTATTTAATGGATTCTTCTTCTTCTATATTTAAAGATAGGGTAACCCAAAAAGAAATACAGTTTACTATGCACCCAATGCTATATTCTGACATAATGGTAGATAAGAACATGATTTTGTCGGTATTTAGAAATTTAATTTCCAATGCGATAAAGTTTACGCCAAAAGGCGGAAAGATAAATTTTTCATGTCACTTGTTGAAAAAAGATCAAATCACTTTTGAAATAAAAGATAGTGGTATGGGGATGACTAATGAGCTTCTTTCAAAACTATTTAAAATAGGAGAAAGAGTTTCCAGAAATGATACTGAAAATAAAGCAGGTTGTGGTCTGGGACTTTTGATAGCAAAAGAATTTATTGAAATTCACAAAGGCGGCATAAGAGTAGAAAGTACAGTCGGGGAAGGGAGTACCTTTTTTGTCTCTCTACCTTATCATGAATTTTAATTTTTACATAAGAACAATGCTCAATCTTTATTAAAAAGGTTGAGCATTTTTTATTATATTTGACATTATTTTGTAATTTGCTATTATCATAACAACTGCACTTTCTGCGGTTTTTATATTGCATTTTTTTCAGCCATTAGGCTGATCCGCCCTTTGCGGAAGTGATAGTAATTATTAGTTTATTAACCCGCACTAAGCGGACCATTAGTAATTAAGCCTTAGCAACTTCTCGTATGTTAAGTTTTAGTTATTAAAAAATAGATATATGGCAGAAGAATTTAAAAGAGACAAACCACACGTAAATGTTGGTACAATAGGTCACGTTGACCACGGTAAGACAACATTAACAGCAGCAATTTTACATGTATTAAGTTTAGCTGGTAAGACAGTTAGACTTCGTGATGTTGAGCAGATTGACAATGCTCCAGAAGAAAAAGCTCGTGGAATCACTATTAATATTTCCCACAATGAGTATGCTACTGATGCTCGTCACTATGCACACATTGATGCTCCAGGTCACGCCGACTATATAAAAAACATGATCACAGGTGCTGCTCAAATGGACGGTGCTATCTTAGTGGTTGCTGCCACAGATGGAGCTATGCCACAGACACGCGAACACGTTCTTTTGGCAAAACAAGTTGGAGTGCCAAAAATTATCGTTTTCTTAAACAAGTGCGATATGGTAGATGATAAAGATATGATTGATATGGTTGAAGAAGAGATCCGAGAACTTCTAACTAAGCAAGGTTTTGATGGTGCAAATGCTCCAGTTATTCGTGGTTCTGCTCTTAAGGGACTTGAAGCATCATCTATGGATGATGAGTGGGCAAAGAAGATCATTGAATTAACTGATGCTCTTGATACATATATTCCAGTTCCAGAAAGAGATACAAGTAAACCATTCCTTATGCCAGTTGAAGATATTTTCTCAATTGAAGGTCGTGGTACAGTTGTTACTGGAAAAATAGAAAGAGGCATAGTAAAAGTTGGTGAAGAAGTTGAAATAGTTGGTGTTAAAGCAACTCAAAAAACAACTGTTACTGGTATTGAAATGTTCAATAAAAATTTACAAGAAGGTATGGCTGGAGATAATGCAGGTATCCTTCTACGTGGTCTTAAAAAAGAAGACATAACTCGAGGACAAGTATTATGTAAACCAGGAACAACTACTCCACATGATAACTTTACTTGTGAAGTTTATATTTTGAAGAAAGAAGAGGGGGGAAGACATACACCATTCTTTAAAGGTTACAAGCCTCAATTTTATATTCGTACTACAGATGTAACTGGTGAAGTTACATTAGCAGATGGAGTAGAAATGGTTATGCCTGGAGATACAGCAAAGTTTACTGTTAAATTAGTTACTCCAGTTGCACTTGAAGATCAACAGAGATTTGCTATTAGAGAAGGAGGTAAGACTGTTGGTGCCGGAGTTGTTACAAAGATTATTGCGTAAATATAGTGTGTTGGGCACTAGGTACTAGGTACTAGTAATTTAAACGCTAGAGCCTAGGGCCTAAATCCTAAAGCCTAAAAAAAATGACTGAAATAAAAACAAAAATTAAAAAGACAAAAGCAACAAAATCTAAAGTCAACGATACTACAGATACTGCTTCTTTAAAGTCTCCAAAAGAGAAAAAAGAAGAAGGGAAAGTAATTCTACGTATACGAGTACGTGCTTATGAAAGTAAGATTTTAGATGCATCTGTTAAGCAAATTATGGACACAGCAATGCGTTATGATGCAAAGATAGTTGGACCAGTTCCACTACCTACTGAGATTAAAAAATATACAGTTAATCGTGCTTCTTTTATTTATAAAAATACACGAGAGCAATTTGAAATAAGAGTACACAAAAGATTAATTGATATAATAAATCCGTCCGCAAAGACAATTGAAGCGCTTACAAACTTATCACTTCCTTCTGGAGTTGATATAGATGTTAAGATGATGTAATTACGAGATTAAATCCATAAACTACGAGATTAAATCCATAAAAAATTTATGAAATATATTTTAGGAATAAAAGAAAATATGACTGAATACTTTACCGAAGAGGGAAAGGTTATTCCAGTGACTATAGTAAGAGCAGGCCCAATTACCGTAACTAGAGTTTTTGAAAAAGAAAAAGATGGATATAACTCTGTTCAAGTTGGTTTTGGTTCTCAAAAAAAAGAGAGAATAAATAAAGCTCGTGCCGGACAAATGAAAGATGGAGCTTATAGGACTTTAAAAGAATTCAGATTAAAACCCGCTGATAAAAATGAGGCAAAGGAAGGTGACGTAATAGATGTTTCAATTTTTAACCCAGGAGACAATCTTCAAATCTCAGGAATTTCAAAAGGTAAAGGTTTTCAAGGTGTTGTGAAGAGACATGGTTTCCATGGTGGTCCTCGCAGTCATGGACAAAAACACTCCGAAAGAGAGCCTGGTTCTATTGGTGGAGGATTACGTACACATGTACCAGTTGGAATGAGAATGGCAGGAAGAATGGGATCAGATAGAATTACCTATAAAAACTTAAAAGTTGTTTTTGTAGATAAGGAAAATAATTTAATGCTTGTGAAGGGAGCTTTGCCAGGACGACGCGGAACTTTAATTGAAATAGTTAGTAGAGGTTAAAAGTTATAAATAGAGTTTAAGACCACAAATAATAATAAAGAAATTATGGAAGCAAAAATATACAATCAAAAAGGAGATGAAGCAGGGAAGATAGTTCTCCCAGAAAAAGTTTTTTCTGCAAAATGGCGTGCTGATTTAGTGCATCAAGTTGTAGAAGGAATGCGTTCAAATAAACGTGCAGGAACTGCTGACACTAAAGGACGTGGAGAAGTGAGTGGTGGAGGAAAAAAACCATGGAAACAAAAAGGAACTGGACGAGCTCGTCACGGATCTTCTAGGAGTCCTATTTGGGTTGGTGGAGGGGTTACTCATGGTCCACTTGCTGAAAAGAATTATAAAAGAAAAATTTCAAAGAAAATGCGAGCACAGGCTCTATTCTCAGTTTTATCTAAAAAACTTAAAGATAATGAAATACTTTTTGTTGATTCACTTAAGCCAGCTAAGATAAATACAAAAGCAGCATTAGATGTTATGAAGACTTTATCCAAAGCAACTGGATTTAAGCCACTAGCTAATTCAAAAAAACCCAGAGTTTTAGTGGCCCTATCTGGAAGAAGTGAAAGCACAGAAAAAAGTTTCAGAAATTTACCCCAATTAGAGATAGTTTTCTTAAATAATTTAAACCCATTAGATGTATTGAATTACCAATATCTTTTAATTGAAAATCCAGAAGAAAGTGTTAAATTTTTAGCAGCACGCGGATAATTGTAAAATAAAATGATAATAAATAAAATAATTAAAAAACCAAGAGTTACAGAAAAAGCTTCTTACGTAGCTGAAAAAAATGTGTACACTTTTAATGTTGAAAAATCTGCCAATAAAACAGAAATTAAAAAAGCAATTTTTCAATTATATAAAGTAAAACCAGTTAAAGTAAATATTTTAGCAATTCCAGCAAAAAGAGTTTCAATCCGTGGCCGAGCAAGTCTTTCTGGTTCAGGGAAAAAAGCTTTAGTATATTTAAAAAAAGGAGATATTATAGAAATAATATAGTCAATTAAAAATTAGGAATTATCAATTACGAATTGAAAAAATGAAGACACATAAACCTACAACTAAATCAAGAAGAAATATGACTCACGTGACTTATCGTGGAGTTTTAACAAAGACGACACCAACAAAGTCTCTAACTCATGGTTTTAAACGTTCAGTAGGGCGCAATAGCCAGGGGCGAATTACAATGCGTCATAAGGGTGGTGGACATAAACGTCTTTTCCGTGAAGTTGATTTTTTATATAGTAAAAAAGATATTCCAGCTAAAATATCTAGTGTTGAATATGATCCAAACCGTTCTGCTTTTATTGGTTTAGCTGTTTATAAAGATGGAGAGAAAAAATATGTAGTTTTACCAAAATCTGTTAAGGCAGGAGATCCTTTTATCGTTTCAGAAAAAGCTGAACTAAAACCTGGGAATCGTTTACCTTTAAAAAATATTCCAGTTGGAACCTTTGTATATAATATAGAAATAAAACCTCGTGGTGGTGCTAAAATCGGACGTGGAGCTGGAGTTTTTGCTCAAGTTGTAGCGAATGCTGAAGGTTATACAAATTTGAAAATGCCATCATCTGAAGTTCGAAAAATAAATGAAAAATGTTGGGCTTCTATTGGAACTGTTTCAAACGAAGAACATCATCTGGAAAATTTTGGAAAGGCAGGAAGAAGTCGCTGGAAAGGTATCCGTCCAAGAGTTCGTGGTACTGCTATGAATCCAGTAGATCATCCATATGGTGGAGGAGAAGGAAGACAAGGACGTGGTACAAAGAGACCAAAAACACTCTGGGGTAAGGTTACAGGAGGACGTAAGACTAGACATCCAAAGAAATATTCAAATGTATTTTTAGTTTCAAGAAGAAAGACTGGTAAGTCTAGAAAAGGTAAATAAAAAATTAAAAATCCCCGAAAGGGGATTTTTGTTATATAATAAATTTATGAAAAAACTATCAGAAAAAAAGAGGTTTTCGTTGGTTGCAAGAGGGAAGAGTATTGCTAATGCTTTTCGTGGAATTAGTATTGTAGTTAGGAGTACTCACAATTTATGGGTACATATATTTTTTGCTATAGTAGTAATTTGTTTTGGTTTTCTTTTTAATATTTCAAGTTTAGAGTGGATTGCTGTAATTTTTTCTATTGGTTTGGTTTTTATAACAGAAACTATTAATACTTCTATTGAAATTGATATTGATTTAACTTCTCCTAATTATCATCCATACGCTAGGGATACAAAAGATATAGCTGCCGGTGCAGTTTTGATTTCTTGTGTTGTAGCTGTGATTGTTGGTTTAATTATTTTTTTACCAAAGGTTTTAGTATTATCTTTTTAAGATTATTGATATTATATTATTTTATTTCACCACATATTTTTAATCTCGCAACACGATTTTATTTAACTTAATAAAAACAATAGTGATTTAAAAATTTGACATTTTATATGTATTTGCTAATATGAAACATAGCTCGTTAAGGGCTTTTTATTTACTCGCATACTCAGGTTTAAAGAGTGTTTGGATGTAGATAATTAAATATTTAAACATAAGTGTGTGATTTTAGTAAATTTATGACAAGATCAATTAAAAAAGGAATAAATATAGACGAGAAGCTTCTAAAAAAAATAGAAGGCAAAAATCCATTACAAACTGAAATGATAAAGACATGGAAAAGAGCTTGCCAGATATCACCTGAGATGGTCGGTTTTACTTTTGGCGTACACAACGGAAAGACTCATGTCGAAGTATTGGTTACTGAAGATATGGTTGGACATAGACTTGGTGAATTTTCTCCTACAAAGAAATTTATGAAACATGGAGGAAAGATGCAGAAAGAATTAGAACAAAAGAAAAAAGAAGCAGAAATTACTCAAGCCAAGTCAGCTACTGCAGCAGCCGCTGATTCTAAGAAGAAATAGAAAGTTATAAAATAAAAAGTTATAAAGTAAAATTATGAAAGCATTTTTAAAAAATTATAGACAATCCCCAAGAAAGGTTCGACTAGTTGCTAGTTTGATTAAGGGCAAGAATGTAGATAGGGCTTTAGTTGAGCTTGATTTTTTGGCGAAAAAAGCTGGAGATCCTATTTCTAAGCTTTTAATTTCTGCAATTTCAAATGCTAAAAATATGGGCATAGAAAAAGAAAATTTATTTATAAAAGAAATTCGAGTAGATAAAGGAATTGTTATGAAGAGAATGATGCCAGCTGCCATGGGTACTGGTCATCGTATAAATAAGCGCACAAGTCACATTACATTACTTTTAGCTGAAAAAAATACAAAAAAAACTTCCAAAAAAGAAATAAAGGATGAAAAAAAGGAAGAAATGAAAAACCCTATTAAAAAAATAGAAGATAAAAAAATAAAAAAGGTTGAGAAAAAAGTAAAAGATAAGAAGATAAAATAATTTTATGTCAAAAATAGTTCACCCATATGCACATAGATTGATAATGCTCCGAGACTGGAAATCTCGCTGGTTTGCTGATCCCAAAAAATATTGTGATTATTTAAAGGGTGATGTTTTAGTTCGTGAATATTTAGAAAAAAAATTACGCGGAATGTATATTTCCACTATTGAGATAGAAAGAAGTAGAAAAGCTACCCGTTTTATAATAAAGACTTCCAGACCAGGATTGATCATTGGTAGAAGTGGGGAGGGTGCTACAAAACTTAAAGAAGATATTTTAAAAAAGATGGAGAAGTTAAAGCTTTCAAAACCAGAGGATTTTAAGTTGGAAATAGTTGAAATTACTAATCCTGAAGCTGATGCCGCTATAGTTGCTTATATGATAGCTGAAGGCCTAGAAAAGAGAATGCCTTATCGTAGGGTTATAAAGCAAATCATAGAAAAAGTTATGAGTGCTCGTGGCGTTGAAGGAGCTAGAATCGTACTTTCTGGCAGACTTGGTGGTGCTGAAATTGCTCGAACAGAAGAATTAAAGAAAGGTTCTATTCCTCTTCAGACCTTTCGTGCAGATATTGATTTTAAGCGCGAAAGAGCCCATTTACCATATGGTGATTTAGGTATAAAAGTCTGGATTTACCGAGGAAAAATTTTTTCTGAAAAGAAAGCTGCTAACAATGATTCCGATTCAATATTAAAAGTTTCCGCCGAAGGCGGATCCGCCTCTGGCGGAAAGAATTAATTTAAATATATGTTAATCCCTAAAAAAGTAAAATTTAGAAAATGGCAATCAACACGTATAAATCCTAAAGCTAGGACGCCTGAAACTCGTGGTACTAAATTATCTTTTGGTTCTTATGGTTTAAAAGCAGAAACTCAGGCTCGTGTAAAGTCTAATCAAATTGAATCTGCAAGAAAGGCTATGTCTCGTGCTTTGACCAAAGCTGGAAAATATTGGATAAGAATTTTTCCTGACAGACCTTTTACAGCCAAGGCTGCAGAAGTAGGTATGGGAAAGGGTAAAGGAGATCCACAAGGTTATTGCTTTGAAGTTTTTCCTGGACGTATTATTTTTGAAGTTGATGGAGTGGATGAAGCTATTGCAAGAGAAGCATTAAGAAAAGCTGGAACTAAACTTCCTGTTAAATGTAGAGTTGTTTCCAGGGCCCATAAACAATAGAGATCAATTATCAATTATCAATTACGAATGAACAATTAAATGTCAAAAAAAACAGAAAATTTAAAAGAAATAGGGAAAGATCAGCTCAAGATAAAACTTGTTGAATTACAAGAAAAAATACGAGTCAATAGATTTAAAGCTGAAGGCTCAAAGCCTAAAAATGTTAAAGAAATGGCATCTTTCAAGAAACAAGTAGCTAGAATTTTAACTGAAATAAATAAGAAAAAATAAAAATTATGAAAATGAAAATAGAAACAAATAAAAAAGAAAACAAAGCGAATGTACTTAAGGGTATAGTGGTTTCTGATAAAATGGATAAAACTATAGTTGTTTCTGTTTCTCGTTTTATTAAGCACCCTAAATACGGGAAGTTTTATAGTAAAAATAAAAAATATAAAGCACATGACGCAGAAAATAAATATAAAACAGGTGATAAGGTAGAAATAATTGAAACCAGGCCGATTTCAAAAGATAAAAAATTTTCCGTCCTAGACGGATCCGCCTCTGGTGGAAAAGTATTATAATATAATTTCCCGCCATAGGCGGACAAGTATGATTCAACCACAAACAATAGTAAAAATAACTGATAATGCAGGAGGAACAGTTGGACAAGTGTTCAAGGTATTAGGTAGTTCTAAAAAAAGATATGCAGAACTAGGCGAGCTTGTTATGATCTCTGTAAAAGTAGCTCAACCACGAAAAGCTGTTAAAAAGAAAGATATACATCAAGCAGTTGTTGTTCGAACTAGAAATGCTTTTAGAAGAAAAGACGGTTCTTATATTCGTTTTGATGATAACGCTGTAGTTATCGTAGAAAAAGGTAAAAAAGATCCAAAAGCTGGACGCGTTTTTGGTCCAATTCCGAGAGAATTAGCGGAAAAAGGTTTTCAGAAGATTATTTCTTTAGCACCAGAAGTTATTTAATTTATAACTAAAAGTTTAACACCAAAAATAATTTAAAAATAAAATGAAATTAAAAAAAGGAGACAATGTAATAGTTATAGCAGGGAAAGACAAAGGTAAAAAAGGTAAGATTACCCGTGTTTTGGTTGCTAAAAATAGAATAGTGATAGAAGGAATAAATACTATGAAGAAACATCAACGCCCAAGAAAGTCTGGGGAAAAAGGACAAGTAATTAATGTTGCTATGCCACTTAATGCTTCAAATGCAATGATATTGGACCCAAAGACTGGTAAGGGTTCTAGGATTGGAAAGAAAAAAGTTGGTGAAAAAATGGTTCGAGTTACAAGAAAAAGTGATCAAGAAATATAGACAATTAACAATTACGAATTATCAATTACGAATTAAATTCAAATGAAACATTTAACTGTAAAAGAAAAAGAAGCAGAAGCTTTTGAAAAAATGAAAGGAACTTTTCATTATAAAAATGTAATGGCTGCTCCAAGATTGGAAAAGATTGTTATTAATGTTGGTACAGGTACCGGTATTAAGAAGGATAAGAATCGCAATGATTTTGTATCTGATCGTTTGGCTAAAATTACAGGACAAAAGAGTGCAAACAGAGGAGCTAAAAAATCTATTTCATCCTTCAAGGTTCGTCAAGGTGATCCAATTGGAGTTATTGTAACACTACGTGGAAAAAGAATGTATTCTTTCCTTGAAAAACTTATAAATGTAGCCCTTCCTCGTACTAAAGACTTTCGTGGAATTAATCGTACAGTGGTAGACAGTATTGGTAATGCCACACTAGGAATAAAAGAGCATACAATTTTTCCAGAGACAGCCGATGAAGATATAAAAGATGTTTTTGGTCTTTCAATTACAATAGTTTCAAGTGCAAAAACTAAACCCGAAGGTTTTGCTTTCTATGAATTACTAGGAATGCCTTTTAAGAAAGAAGAAGAAAAAAAGAAAAAATAAAATTTTAAATTCTGAAGTCCCCGCAAGGGGATTTTTTAGTTTAGAAAAAAATTTGACTAATTTTTAGCTTTCTGCTAGGATATAGGGGTCTAAGTTTTAGGTCTGATCTGTGTTTCTCCTTCTTTGCCCGAGCACGAAGTGCTTTAGGGAAGACTAGTTTAGTCTAAAATGAGCTTTGCTCATTCGGCCGAGAAGAAAATACACAAGATATCACCTATGAATAGGCGGTATTTATATACTTATCCCGTTAGAAAATTATGGGTAAGTAGTTAAATTACAGAAGTTTATTAATTAATTTTCTTATACGATGGCAAAAACATCAGTAATAGCTAGAGCAGCAAAAACTCCAAAGTTTCCAAGTCGAGCAAAAAATCGATGTTTTCGATGCGGCCGTGGAAATGGTTATATGAGAGATTTCGGTCTTTGTCGTATTTGTTTTAGAGAATTAGCAAATGAAGGAATGTTGCCAGGAGTAAGAAAATCAAGTTGGTAGAAATAGGCACTAGGCTTTAGGCGCTAGGCATTAGTAAAAAATAAAAATAATAATAAAAAAACATATGGATTCAATATCAAACATGATAATAATGATGAAGAACGCTAGCCTTGTTGGAAAGGAGAGTGTTTGTTTTCCATATTCAAAATTGAAGAATGCAATTGCTCTTTGTCTAAAAAAAGAGGGATATGCTGGAGATATTTCCAAAAAAGTTAAAAAGGGAATACCGATGTTAGAAGTTGGATTAATTTATGTTGACAAAAAACCAAAAATTATTGAAGTTGAAAGAATTTCTAAACAATCAAGAAGAGTATATTTCGGAATGAAAAATATCCACACCATTCGTAGTGGCTCAGGGTTGCTAGTTCTTTCCACACCAAAAGGGATTTTGTCTGGAAAAGAAGCTAGAAAAGAACATGTAGGAGGGGAAGCTTTGTTTAAAATATGGTAAAAAATAGTCATTAGGTATTAGCAAAAATAAAAATAAATTATATGAGTAGAATTGGGAAAAAAGAAATATTAATACCAGCTGGAGTTGAAGTCAAACAAGAAGGCAGTTTTTTTACTGTGAAAGGCCCAAAAGGAACACTTCAAAAAGTATTTCGTGATGAGATTGAAATAAAAATAGCTGATAATAAAATAAATCTAAATATAAAAAGAAATGATAAATTTTCCAAGTCTCTTTGGGGTACTTATGCTTCACATATCTTAAACATGATTCAAGGTGTTCAAAATCCATATGTTAAAAAATTAATATTAGAAGGAGTTGGTTTTAAATCTGAAGTAAAAGGAAAAGAATTAGTTTTTGCTTTAGGTTTTTCTCACCCAGTTATAGTAGCTATACCAGATGGAATTACTGCTACTGCTGAAAAAAATATCATTACAATTTCTGGAGTTAATAAAGAGTTAGTTGGAGGTTTTACTGCTTCTGTACGTGCTTTAAAGAAACCAGAGCCATATAAAGGAAAAGGAATGAGATATGATGATGAGGTTATAAGACGTAAACAAGGTAAGAAAACAACTTAGAAAAGACTCTATTTTAAGTTTAGGGCTAGTCCTAAACTGGGAATAGGAACAAATAATATAATGAATACAAAAACAGACAAAAGAATAAGATTAAAAACAAAGATCAGAGTTAAAATCCATGGTACAAAAGAATGTCCAAGGCTTTCTGTTTTTCGTTCTAATAAATTTATCTACGCACAAGCTATAGATGATACAGTTAATAAAACATTAGCAGAAGCAAGTGATTTAAAAATGGAAAAAGGAACAAAGCTTGAAAGAGCTAAGCAAGTTGGAAAAATGATTGCTGAAGCTTGTTTAAAAAATAAAATCACTAAAGTTGTTTTTGATAGAAATGGATTTAAATATACCGGACGTATAAAATTAGTAGCTGATGAAGCCAGAGCGGGTGGATTAAAGTTTTAATTTAAAAAATTATGTATAACGATAATAAAAAAAATAATAATCGTAGGTCATCTTTTAGCAGACCAAAACCTGAATTTGAACAAAAGATTATAAATATTCGCCGAGTTACTCGTGTGGTAGCAGGAGGAAGAAGATTTTCTTTTAGTGTTGCTTTGGTGGCTGGAGATAAAAAAGGATCTATTGGTCTTGGTCTTGGAAAAGCAGGAGATACTTCTTTGGCTATAAATAAAGCGTTAAGAAATGCAAAAAAGAATATGGTTAAAATTAAATTAACCAAGACAATGTCTATTCCTCATGAAATTTCTGCAAAATTTTCTAGTTCTTACATAGTACTTATGCCCAATAAGGGTCGTGGTTTAGTTGTAGGTTCAGCCGTTCGAGATATAATTAAATTAGCTGGTATTAAAGATATCACTGGAAAGATTTTGTCTGGTAGTAAAAATAAACTTAATAATGCCAAAACTGTAATGTTAGCCTTTTCTCAAATTTCTAGTAAATATGTAAAAGCAGAACCAGAGGCAACTGTTATTGCTGGAAAGGAAGTTTTAAGTGGAAAAGAGGTAGAATCTACTGAAAAAGCAAAATTATAAAAAGTAAATTAGGAATTGGTCTATGAGAATTAGTAAAAACTAAATCTTAAAAGACTAGAACCTAGAGTCTAATAAAATGCAAATACATAATTTAAAAAGATTACATAAAAATAAAAAAGACCGTATCGTCGGACGAGGAGGTAAGCATGCTAAGACTGCTGGACGAGGAGGCAAAGGTCAAACAGCTCGTGCTGGTAATAAGCGTCGTCCAGAACTTCGTGATATTATAAAGAAGTTGCCAAAAAATCGTGGATATAAATTTAATTCTGTTCGTAAGTCTGTTTTATTACCCAAAGAGAAAGCTCTTTCTGCTGATGGAAAGATAGAAAGTTTTTCTCAGATTAGAAAACGTCTAGGTATCAAAGGGAGAAAGATAATAATAAAATAATAAAGACTTGTCCCGTTGCAAATTCAAAAAAAAGGATATAGCAACTAAAAATTATTAATTAAAATTTACAATAGGATGCAAAATTTTTGGAGTAAAATAAAATTAACTTGGACAGATGTTTCACTAAGAAAGAAAATACTTTTTGTGCTTGGCGCCCTAATTGTTTTTAGATTACTATCTTCAATTCCAATTCCAGGTATTGATGCTGTGCAACTTAATCGTTTTCTTTCCAACAATCAATTTTTTGGTATTTTGAATATTTTTTCTGGTGGTGGTCTTTCCAATCTTTCAATAATTATGTTAGGAGTTGGTCCATATATTACTGGTTCTATCATTATGCAATTACTTACTATAATGGTACCAGCTTTGAAAAAGTTGTATCACGAAGAAGGAGAATTGGGAAGAAAAAAGTTTTCTCAATATTCAAGACTAATAACAGTTCCATTAGCTGCAATACAAGGTTTCAGCTTATTGGCTATTCTTCAATCTCAAAATATTTTAGTTAATTTAACTGTATTTGATCGTGTAACAAACCTGGTTGTAGTAATTGCTGGTTCAATTTTAATTATGTGGATTGGAGAATTGATGTCTGAATTCGGTATTGGTAATGGTGTATCGCTTTTGATTTTTGCGGGTATTGTTTCTCAAATCCCATCTGAGGTTGGTCAGTTATTGTTTACCTTTGATGTTTCTCAAATTCCTCTTATGCTTTTATTTATTGCTATGGGAGCTTTAGTTGTAGCTGGTGTGGTAGTAGTTACAGAAGCAGAACGCCCTATCCCAGTTACTTATGCTAAACAAGTTCGTGGATCAAAGATGTATGGTGGTGGATCTACTTATTTACCACTTAGAGTAAACCAAGCTGGAGTTATTCCAATTATTTTTGCTCTTTCAATTTTACTCTTTCCTCAAATGATAGGTAATTTTATGGCTGGTTCTAGTAATGCTATAGTTTTAAAAATTTCACATGTATTAGCTTCTTTTTCACAAACCTCATGGTTATATGCAGTCCTTTATTTTATTTTAGTTTTTCTATTCACTTATTTTTATACAGCAGTTACATTTGACCCAGAAGCTCTTTCAACTAATTTACAAAAGAATGGTGCTTTTATTCCAGGTATCCGACCAGGTCCATCAACCTCTGCTTATATATCAAAAGTATTAGGACGAATTACATTACTCGGTGCTGTATTCTTAGGTTTTATTGCAATACTGCCTTTGATTATGCGTGCTGTTACTGGAATTACAGCTATTGCTATGGGTGGTACCGCACTTCTTATCGTTGTTTCTGTTTTACTTGATTTAATCAAAAAAATAGACGCACAGATCTCAATGCGAGAATATTAATTTCTCAACCACTTTTTGTATTCTGATACAATAATTTGAACAACCTCATTGAGGTTGTTTTTATTTGTATCTATGATTAAGTCAAATTGGTTTTTATTTGTATTATCTATTTTATATAAATCCCAATATCTTCTTTGTTCACTCTCAAAACGTTTTGTCATTTTTTCTAAAACTTCCGCACTTGTTTTTACTTGTTCACTTTGCTCACGAAGTTTATCTGCTTTGATGCTATTTAATATTCTTTCTTTTGCTATTTCAGTTGGTAAATCTAAATAAATCTTAAAAGATTTTGGTATCCAGTGATAAGCGGTCCGTGAATCTACAACTATTTTATTTTTATTATTTAAGTCTCGTAATTTTTGGTCTGTCATTTCATCTATTTTTGGATCAATTTCAGCCCTAGTGTTTGTTTCATTTACTGATAAGCCTAACTCAAGGCCCACTTGTCGAAAGAAATCCCCAGAAGAAAAATGTTTAAATCCTAGAATTTCAGCTACCTTTTTTGCAGTGCTCGATTTTCCACTTCCTAAGCTCCCACAAATAGTTATAATTTCCTTTTTCATTTATATATTAAAGCATAATTTTGGTTTTTATTCATCATTTGATTTTAACCTAAAAATTTTGTATCCTTAGGTAATGGAAACACAAACTTTTGTATTTTATGGTCAAGTTGGCTCAGGTAAGGGAACCCAAGTAAAGCTTCTAACAGAATATTTAAAGAACAAAGACAATAAAGAGGTTGTTTATGGTGGAACAGGGGATGAGTTTAGAAAAATATTAACTTCCGATAGTTTTACTGCTAATTTAATTAAAGATTCTATAAACAAAGGAGAGCTTCAACCTGATTTTTTAACTAATTCACTTTTTGCTAATATATTAATTTCATCTTTAACTAATGAAAAACATTTAATTGCTGATGGTTACCCTCGTACCGTTTTGCAGTCAGAAAATTTTGAACAAATGATGAAATTTTTTAAGAGAGATAATATAAAGATAATTTATATTAAATTAACTGAAGAAGAAGCAATGAAAAGAAATCTCTTGCGAGCTAGGGTTGACGACACAGAAGAAGGTCTTAAAAAAAGATTTAATGAATTTACCAATAATGTAGTACCTTCTATGAATTATTTTTCAGAAAAGGATGGTTATGAAATAATAACTATTAATGGAGAGCAGTCGATTGAAGATGTACATAAAGAGATTATTAGTAAATTAGCTTTCTAGCTTACTAGCTTTTAGCTTATAAAAAATATAAAAAATTAATTTATGGAAACAATAATAATTTCACTTGGCGGATCACTCATCATACCTGATCAGGTAGATGTTGAATTTCTTAAATCTTTTAAGTCTCTTATTCTTTCTCATGTTGAGCAGGGTAAAAAATTTATAATTATAACTGGAGGCGGAAAGATCTGCAGAAAATATCAAGAAGCAGCTAAAGAAATTTCTAATCCTAATCATGATGATTTAGATTGGATAGGTATCGCTTCTCTGAAATTAAATGCTGAACTTTTGAGGGTAATTTTTGGAGAATATGCCCAAGAAAAAGTAATATTTAATTTATCTCTACCTTTTGTTTTTGAAAAATCGATTGTAATTGGAGCAGCCTTTGAACCAGGTCAAAGTACTGATTGGGATGCAGTGTTGGGTGCAAAAAATGTTGGGGCAAAAAAAATTATCAATCTTTCAAATATCGATTATGTTTATGATGTTGACCCAAGATTAAATCCTGATGCTAAAAAAATTGAGAATATCTCTTGGTCAGAATATAGAAAATTAATTCCTACTGAGTGGAATCCAGGTCTTAATTCTCCCTTTGATCCAATTGCTTCTAAGATGGCAGAGGAAGAGGGTATAGAAGTAGCTATAATGAATGGAAAGCCACTAGATAATTTAGCTAAATATTTAAATGGTGAAAAGTTCTCTGGTACGATAATTAAATAACTTCCAGAAACCTTATTTCTGGAAAAGAATGTTTAAATATATGGAACATAATGGAGAAAAAAGAAATTGTCAGAATTGTAAGAGTCAGTTTTTAATTGAACAAGAGGATTTTAATTTTTACGAGAAGATAAAAGTACCAGCACCGACATGGTGTCCGGAATGTAGAATGACCAGGAGATTGGCCTTTGGAAATGCTTGGGGTGTGTATTTTCGTAATTGTGATAAATGTGGAGAAAAAACATTAACAATGTTTAGGCCAGAGAACCAATTGAAAGTTTTTTGTGATACCTGTTGGTGGGCAGATGATTGGGATGGTACAGAGTATGGAGTAGATTACGATCCAAATGAAAATTTTTTAGAACAATGGAAAAATTTAAGATATAGTACTCCTCATTTTGCCAAAGATTCACTACATGCAACTTTAAAAAATTGTGAATATACAAATGCTATAGCTTTTTCAAAAAATTGTTATATGTCTTTTTGGGTTGATTATTCTGAATCAATTTTTTATTCATCATTTTTAAATAATGTTAAAGATAGCATTGATGTATTTAGAGTTTATAAAAGTGATTTATGTTATGAATCTGTTGGAATAGGACATTCAAGTAAAATTTATTTTTCCAGCGAATGTGATAATTGTGTAGACGTATATTTTTCTAGAAATTGTTATGGATGTATGAATTGTTTTGGTTGTGTTAATTTAAGGGGGAAAAATTACATGATTTTTAATCAGCAATATTCCAAAGAAGATTATTTTGAAAAATTAAATGAATTTCAAATTAATACAAGCAAGGGATTAGATCAAATGCTTAAAATATCTAAAGAATTTTGGCATGAATTACCATATCGAGAATATACTGGAAATTCTTTAAACTTAAATGTTTCTGGTGATTATATTTATGAGTCAAAAAATGCTAAGAATTGTTATATGTGTAGTGGAATAGAAGATTCTAAATATTGTCAGTTTATTTCAGTTCCAAAGGCAGAAAATTGTTTCGATTATTATGGATGGGGCAATGCGGCCAGTTTAATATATGAATGTGCTACCTCTGGGGAAGGAATTAGTAGATTAAAATTTTGTTTTGGTATGTTTGCAAATGGATTAGACTCTGAATATTGTGGTTGGTGCGTAGGATCAAAAAATAATTTTGGTTGTTCAAATTTAAAAAGAAAACAATATTGTATTTTAAATAAACAATACAGTAAAGACGAATATGAAAAATTAAAAAAACGAATTATTGAAGATATGGATAAAAATCCATACAAAGATAAAAAGGGAAGATTTTTTAAATATGGAGAATTTTTTCCTATAGAGTTTTCTCCATTTCCATATGAAGATAGTAATGCAAGTAGGTTCATTGTAAAAAATAAAGAGGAAGCCTTAAGGGAGGGGTATAATTGGGAAGATAAAATAGAGAATTTTTATAAAAAAACTATCGAAAGTAAAGATATACCGGAAACAATTGAAGATACAAATGAAAGTATATTAAAGGAAGTTATTGAATGCATCTCTTGTGGTAGTGGCTATAAAATAACTCAAGGTGAATTAAATTTATATAAAAAATTAAATGTTCCCATTCCTAGAAAATGTTCCAAATGTAGAGAGGCTAGAAGATTTTCTTTAATTAATAAACCAAAATCTTATAATGTTAATTGCGCAAAGTGTGACGAGAAAATAATTATAATGTATGACCCAAAATTAAACCAAATTATTTACTGTGTTAAATGCTACCAACAAGAATTTATTTAATTGGAATAATCTTAATTATTTTGCTAATATGACTTTATGGTTATAATTATAAAAACACCAGAAGAAATTGAAATAATAAGAGAGGGCGGAAAAAGATTAGCCACTATTTTACACAATGTTAAAGATATAATAAAACCAGGTATTTCTACGTTTGAGTTAGATCAGTATGCTTTTAAATTAATTACTGATATGGGAGACTATCCGGCTTTTTTGAAGTATAAGCCTGAAGGAGCTGAAAATCCTTATCCAGCATCTTTGTGTGTTTCAGTTAATGAAGAGGTAGTGCATGGTATTCCAAAGAAGGATAAAATTTTAAAAGAAGGGGATATCGTTTCTATTGATTTAGGATTAAGACATAAAGGTTTATATACTGACATGGCAATTACTGTTGGGGTAGGAGAGATCAGTGGCGGGTCTAAAAAGCTCCTGGAGGTCACAGAAAAGGCTCTAAGGGTGGGTATAGATGCAGCTCGGTGTGGTAATAGAATTGGTGATATAAGCCATGCGATAGAGAGTTTTGCGCGTCCACATAAATATGGAATTGTAGAAATATTGGCAGGCCATGGGGTAGGAAAAGCAGTTCATGAGGACCCTTATATTCCAAATTTTGGTAAAGCTGGAACGGGAGCAAAATTAGAAAAAGGTATGGTTATTGCACTTGAGCCAATGCTCAATAATGGAACTAAAAATCTAGTTTTAGAAAAAGATGGTTGGACATTTAGGACAGCTGATAAGAAAAAAAGTGCTCATTTTGAACATACTATTTTAATTACTAATGATGAACCTGAAATTTTAACTATGCTATAATATAAATATGTTTGGAAAAAATTCATTTTTTAAGGAAATGCCAAAATTTAAGAATCCTGAAGAGGAACTTAATTATTTGCGTGCACATGTTGCAAAAAAAGAACAAGAACTTATTACTAAGGGTCATTTTGAAAATACCAATGAAGAAGCCGCTCAAGATGTAATTGCTAAATATAAAGAGGTTCCAGTTAAGGATGTAGTTCACCCAGATTCTATATTAGATAAAAAAGAAACAGAAGGTATTGTTTTAAAATTAAAACCTGAAGCCCATGACAGGGTGATGGAAGAACTTTTGGGTATTGTTATGACTGAAGGAATAAGGAATGCTTTGTCTGTCGTTGAGACGATGAACAATCCTCATGTGGATGATGATTTTTGTCGTTTATTAATTCAATATTTAAAAACTGGTGAAATTATTCCTAATATAAAAGAGGGTAGTCCTCTTTATAAATCCTTAAATATAACTTTATTTGAAATTACATTACCACCACCACAAGATGAAGGTGAAAAACAAAAAGGATTTAAGGAATTTATTAGTGCGATGGAGCAATTTTATGCCGGTATGCAATCTATTTCAGAGGATAAAAATAATGAAAAAGAAAATTATTTTACACTAGAGATTGCTTTGGGCAGTGAAAATGATGAGGTTGTGATTTACGCAGCTATACCAAATAAACATATTTCTCTTTTTGAAAAACAAGTTTTAGCTTTTTATCATGATGCTAAAATAAAAGAAGTGCCCGATGATTATAATATTTTTAATGAAAAGGGTGGTTCAGCTGGAGCTTATGCAAATTTTTCTGAAAAAGCAGTTTTACCTATTAAAACATATGACAATATTGAGCATGACCCGATGAATATGATTTTGAATGTTTTTTCTAAGTTGAAAACGGAAGGTGAGGGTGCTGCTATCCAAATTATGGTAGCTCCAGCCGGTAGTAAATATACTGATCAATTTCATCTTATACTAGATGATGTAAAAGATGGATATTCAGTGAAATATGCTGCAGATAATTTTTATAAGTTTAATAAGGCATTTTTAAAAGCTTCTAAAGAATTATTTTTTGGTAAAAAAGAAGAAAAAGAAAAAAAAGAAAAATACATGAAGGGGCGCAAAGCCGTTGATCAAGGTGCTGCAGAAAAAATTACCAATAAATTAAAGAGCACCATCATGAAGGCCAATATCAGGGTGGTTGCTTCAGCTGAAAATAAAGAAAGAGCTGAATCTATTATTCAGGAAATCGAGTCTTCTTTTAATCAATTTAGTGAAGCAGCTAGTAATTCAATTGTTTTTGAAAAAATTTCTGGAAGTAATTTAAAAAAGTTTTTTCATGATTATTCTTATAGAATTTTTTCTGATGATAAAATTTTACCAATGAATTTAAAAGAGCTGTCTTCTATTTTTCATTTTCCTGTTGGCATATCTGGTCAAGGACAATTAAAAGAAGCCAAGTCTGGTATTGCCCCAGTGCCAATTGAAATGGGCAAAGAAGGTATATTATTGGGAATAAATAATTATAGAGGAAGAGAAACTGAAATTCATATGGCTCGAGAAGATCGAATGCGACATATGTATGTTATTGGGCAGACTGGAACAGGTAAGACTAATATTATGCTAAATATGATCACACAAGATATAAAAAATGGTGATGGTTGTTGTTATATTGATCCACACGGTACCGATATTCAAACAATTCTTTCTAGAATTCCAAAAGAGCGTATAGATGATGTTATTTATTTTGATCCAGCCTATACTGCACGACCAATGGGCTTAAACATGCTCGAATTTGATCCAAAATATCCAGAACAGAAAACATTTGTAGTAAATGAACTTATGGGTATTTTTAATAAACTTTTTGATATGAAGGTTGGTGGAGGAGCAATGTTTGAACAATATTTTAAGAATAGTGCCTTTTTGGTAATGGAAGATCCAGAGTCAGGTGGTACCTTACTTGAAATATCGCGTGTTTTATCTGATAAGGAATTTCGTGATATGAAATTATCTAAATGTAAAAATCCAATTATTAAGCAATTTTGGGCTGCGGCAGAACAAACCACCGGTGATCAAGGTCTTGCCAATTTTGTTCCTTATATTACTTCTAAATTTGATAATTTTATATCCAACGATATTATGCGTCCAGTAGTTTTACAGGAAAAATCAGTTTTTAATTTTAGAAAAATGATGGATGAGAAAAAAATTCTCTTAGTGAATCTTTCAAAGGGACGTTTAGGTGATATTAATGCTAACCTTATTGGTTTAGTTCTTGTGGGTAAAATTCAAATGGCAGCTCTTTCTCGTGTAGATATGTTTGGACAAAAAATGAATGATTTTTATCTTTATATCGATGAGTTTCAAAATGTAACAACAGATTCTATCGCTTCTATTTTATCTGAAGCTAGAAAATATCGTTTATCCTTAAATGTTGCTCACCAGTATATTTCTCAACTAGAAGAGGGGATAAAAAATGCTGTTTTTGGTAATGTCGGTTCAATGGCCGTTTTTCGAGTAAGTTCAGAGGATGCAACATTTTTAGAAAAACGTTTTTTACCAACATTTAAGGCTACAGATATTATGAAATTAGATAATTATAATGCTTATATGAGTATGTTGGTAAATGGTCAACCAACAAAGCCATTTAATATGCACACCATTGCTCCAGAAAAAGGAAATCCTGAGATGGTGGAGAGCTTAAAGGAACTTTCATATCTTAAATATGGACGAGACCGTGATGAAGTTGAGGCTGAAATTATGGCTAAATATGAGAGACAATAATAATTTTGAATTTTAGTAAAAATCTGTTAGGATTTGTATATTATTATTTTAATTTAAATAAATTTATGAGCAAACTAAATTACGAGAAATCTTTGATTATAATAAAACCAGACGCAGTACAGAGAAATTTAATAGGAGAAATTATTACTCGTTTTGAAAAAAAAGGTTTAAAAATTATTGGCTTAAAGATGATGAATGTAGGGGATGCATTACTCGAGGAACATTATGCACACATAAAAGATAAGCCTTTTTTTGGTGGTATAAGAAATTTTATGAAAGCGTGTCCAGTTATAGTTATGGCTATTGAGGGGATAAATACAGTTTCATCCGTTAGATTGTTGGTTGGTCCAACTAAAGCATGGGAAGCTAACGCTGGAACAATACGAGGTGATTTTTCTCTTTCTACTCAATCAAACATAGTACATGCTTCAGACAGTATAGAAAACGGAGAGATTGAGGTAAGAAGATTTTTCCTAGAAGAAGAACTTTTTGAGTATCAAAAAATTGACACAGATTTTATTTACGCAGAACATAAGGAATAATTTTTATTTTTTAAAACTCGCCAAGGCGGGTTTTTTTGGTTAAAACTTTTTACTTGTTTTTATAAAAATTTTGTGGTTTTTTGAAAAAAAAGTTGCAAATTTTCTTGTATAAGTTAAACTTTAAGTAGGGTTATTTCTGATTATTACCTAGAACAATATTTTTTGGGAATCTCGATCGTATTTGGCTTTGGCCTCCTATGTCTGATACCCACTTAGCTTTAAGCTACGGTAATAAAGATGAAATAGTCCTAAGAAAGATTCTCCGCCGCGGCGGAGATTTTTTCTTTTAAAAATGATATTATTATATAAATGACTAATTTAATTGATAGAAAAATTTTTTCAATACGAATAGGCTCATTGGTTTTCTTTATTTTTTTAGTAAACTGTATTGCATTGAGATTTCATTGGTATTCTTCTATTTGGTGGTTTGATATGCTCATGCATTTTATGGGTGGATTTTGGCTTGGTCTAGTCTTTATCTTATTGTTTTGGAATAAAATATTTGATTTCAATTTAATTTTAAAGATTATATTAGGCGTATTATTTATTGGTTTAGGTTGGGAGTTTTTTGAAATTACAGTAAACCATTTTACAATTAAAGAATATTTTAATGTTCTAGATACAATATCAGATATTTGTTTTGATATAGCTGGAGGGATATTTGCTATTTTATATTTTTTTAAAAATTATATTAATAAAATATAATAAAAATTATTTTAATATATATATTTTTGCAAAAAAACTCACTACCGGGTATAATTAATTTATGGAAAATATAGCTAAAATAACATTTTGTGGAGGTACTGGTTCAGTTACTGGTGCCAATTTCTTATTAGAGGTTGATGGTAAAAAAATTTTAGTAGACTGTGGGCTTAATCAGGGAACTAAATTAGCTGAAGATATAAACTGGGACCCCTTTCCTTATGACCCAAAATCTATAGATATACTTTTTATAACTCATGCCCATATTGATCATATTGGGCGAATCCCTAAGCTTATTAATGATGGTTTTGTTGGAAAAATTTATTCAACTGAGCCAACAAGAGCAATGATTCCTATTATGTTAGAAGATACTGCTGGTATTTTATCAAAAAACAAAAATTTTGATCTAGATGAAATTTACTCTGAAGAAAATATCAAAAAATCTTTATCCTTGTGGGAAGGATTTAAGTATCATGTAAAAATACAAATTACTCCCAACCTAGAAGTATCTTTTCGTGACGCAGGGCATATTTTAGGTTCAGCGATGGTTGAATTTATTTACAATAAAAAGAAAATTTTATTTACTGGTGATTTGGGTAATTCTCCATCAATGCTTTTACCAGACACAGAAATAATTAATGATGCAGACTATGTAATAATGGAAAGTGTTTATGGAGATAGAAATCATGAGTCCAGAAATGACCGTAGGAAATTATTAGAACAAACACTTGAAGATAATTATAAGGCAAAAGGAACTTTAATAATTCCTACCTTTTCACTGGAACGTTCCCAAGAGCTTTTGTTTGAGTTAAATTATTTAGTTGAAGGAAATCGGATACCAATAATGCCTATTTTTTTTGATTCACCACTGGCTATTCGCTTGACTGATGTTTTTAAGCAATATAAAGATTATTTCAATCAGGATGCTCAAAAGGTTATGTCCATTGATAAACATTTATTTAACTTTCCAGGTCTTCATTCAACATTAAAGTCCGAAGAATCAAGAAAAATTAATGATACGCCAAATCCCAAAGTTATAATTGCTGGTTCTGGTATGTCTTCAGGTGGCAGGGTGGTACACCATGAAGCTCACTATTTACCAGACCCAAATAATACATTATTACTTGCTGGTTATCAGGCAGTTGGCACACCTGGACGTTTAATTCAAGAAGGAGTAAAAACTGTTAGGATTTCAAGGCAAGATGTTTCTGTGAGATCTAAGATAGTCACTATTTATGGTTATTCAGGTCACAAGGATTCAGATGGATTGCTTGGTTTTGTAGAAAACATGCAAGATGTAGTTAAAAAAGTTTTTGTGGTTATGGGTGAGCCCAAGGCTTCAATGTTTTTGGTACAAAAAATTAGAGACAATTTAGGTATTGATGCTAGTGCACCAGACCGTGGAGATATAGTTTCACTTATTTGTTAATCTCGAGGCTATTATGTCGGGACCCCGACTTTACGTCGGGATAATAAATTTTGCAAAAAATTTTTATAGAGGGTATAATCATAATATGGATGCACTTTCATTAAATCCTTATAATAAACATGGACATCAGCAGATTAAGATCTGTGTTTCTGGGGCTGCTGAGACAGGCCACTGTGGAGTTGGCGCATTAGATCTAGCCAAAGAACTTGGAAGAGAAATAGCTAGACAGGGTGGAGTTATCGTGACTGGTGCTACTACTGGTTTCCCTATGTGGGCAGCCATGGGAGCAAAAGAGGTAGGTGGTACGTCTATCGGTTTTTCTCCTGCATTGAATGAA
>JBAYME010000002.1:0-30393 GCA_041663725.1 Minisyncoccota bacterium
AATTCACCCTTTATTTTCTCAATAGAAACAAGACTGTCCTTTGAGACTTTGTATTGCTTTCCACCAGTTTTTATTACTGCAAATTCCATACATTTAAATATATATTAAAATCCTATAAAATGCAAGTGTATATACACTATATCTTAAATACTATCTTTTTTATTTAAAAACCTTATCAAATAATACTATAAAACTAAAAACACCAAAGAATATAAAGATTGCTCCTATTATAATTCTACGTATTAATCCTGGTTGAAAAACTTTTGGCAAAGACTTAAAATTTAAATAAGAAACTAATGCCAAATGTACAAACATTGCAAAAGCATTTATTACTGCCCCTATAATTATTAAAGTTTTAGGTTCATAAATATTAAATAAAAACAATGTAATTCCAAAAATAATCTGTGCCCAAACAAAAAAATAATATATCTTAGAAAGATTGATTCTACCATCTTTTTTTCCATCTAATTTTTTAATAGCAACATTTTCTGCCATTATTCTTGATGTAGAATCCATAACACCCAATTGTGTCTGAAAAAGCATAATGGAAACTGCTACTAAAAATAAAATACCAACAAATGGAAATACCATCTGACCAATTACCCTTCCTTCACTAATAACAAAATTTATTCCTTCAATATTCCCAGGAAGACCATGAACTGTGGAATATGATAACAACATTAAAAATATCATTGATATAACACCCAAAAACCAAAAAATGAAAGCATGCTCTATGCTAACCAACTTCCACCATTTTTTAAAACGACTTATATCTTCTGGTGTAGTACCACAATCAGTACCATCCAATGTAATTTCTTGATCTTTTTCTTTTGAAAATAAACTTGCAATTTTTTGTGAATAAATTCCCATACCATACCCTTTTTCTTTTACATAAATTGATTGAGTTAAATTTAAATTTCCACCAGCACCAGAATAAGCAAAAGCAGCTAGAAATGTAGCCACACTAATCCCTTCTGGCAAAAAACTAAAACCATCTCCTTGTCCAATTATTCCATGTATTAATGCAGACCAATCAGTTTTAGTAGCCAAAAAAACTGCTAATAAAAAAATAAATGGTACACCGATGGATAGAATTATTTTAGTTATACGTTCCATCATTCCATAAACAGTTTTACCCATACTCAGAATAAGACCAATAATAATCAAAAACAAAATTGCAATCCATTTAAAATTTGCAATTCCAAAAATACTTGCCATTACCTTAGCAGAAGCGGCAACGATTCCAGGTAATCCAAAGCCTATAAAGGTAGAAATTATAAACCAATAAATTGCTGGTTTAAATAATTTATAAATACCGACAAAGACACTTTCACCTTTTACAAGTGCATAACGCTCAATCTCCATATTCATAAAATATTGAAAAGTAATACCTAAAACTGCACCCCAAGCAATACCCAATCCATAATTAGCAGCTAAATAAGGCCAAAGAATAACTTCACCTGATCCAAGTCCTAAAGCTAGGATAACAAAGCTAGGACCAATAAGCTTTCGCAAAGAAACTGGTTCTGGAAATGATTTTGTCTCCTTCATATTAAAATATTATATCATATAGATTAAAATAATTCTTTGCAGAAAGAACAAAAAGATATTATAATTAAAATCTATTATGGCTTTAAGATTCTACAATACACTAACTAGACAAAATGAGGACTTTATTCCAATTAAAGAGGGAGAAGTCAGTATGTATTCTTGTGGACCTACTGTATATAATTATCCACATATAGGCAACTACAAAGCTTATATTTTTGCTGATATTTTAAAGAGGGTTTTGCTTTATTTTGGTTACAAAGTAAATCATATAATGAATATTACTGACATAGATGATAAAACAATTCGTGATTCAATAAAAGAAAATAAAACACTAAAGGAATTTACAGAATTTTATACTAAAGAATTTTATAAAGAAATAGAAATATTAAATATAATAAAACCTAAAAAATTTACTAAAGCAACAGATTATATAGATGAAATGGTAAAAATTATTAAGGTTCTTCTTGATAAAAAAATTGCTTACAAAAGTGAAGATGGTAGTATATATTTTGATATAAAAAAATTTTCTAATTATGGACAACTCTCTGGAATTACATTAGATCAATTAAAGGAAAATGCTGCTGGTAGAATCACTAAAGATGAGTATGAAAAGGAAAATGCCCAAGATTTTGCTCTTTGGAAATCTTATGATAAAAATGATGGTGATGTTTTTTGGGAAAACGAACTTGGTAAAGGACGTCCTGGTTGGCACATTGAATGTTCAGCTATGTCTATAAAAAATCTAGGTGAAGAAATTGATATTCATACAGGTGGAGTAGATAATATCTTTCCACACCATGAAAATGAAATTGCTCAATCAGAAAGTTATACTGGTAAACATTTTGTAAAGTATTGGATGCATAATGAATGGGTTCTTGTTGATCAAAAAAAAATGTCTAAGTCTCTACATAATTCGTATATATTAAAGGATATTATTGATAAAAATATAAGTCCTATCGCATATAGATTCTGGTTATTAATGGCGAACTATCGTACTAGGGTAAACTTCGTTTGGGAAGCTCTAGAGGGAGCAGAAGTAGCCCTAAAACGCTTATATAGGCTCTATTTAGAGCTAGGAAATGAGATCGGAACAATAGACGACTCATATCAAAAAAAATTTAAAGAATACTTAGGAGATGACCTAGATACACCGCAAGCATTATCATTATTATGGGACTTGGTTAAAGACGAAACTATTTCCAATCCAAATAAAAAAGCTACTATTTTAGATTTTGATAAAGTGTTAGGTTTGGGTTTTGAGAATCTAAAAGAAGAAATAATTCCTGAAGAAATTATAAAAATTGCCGAAGAACGTGAACTTGCTCGTAAGAATAAAGACTGGGAAAAATCAGACGAACTCCGTGAAAAAATAAACTCACTTGGTTACGAAATCAAAGATAATTCCCTAAGTTATAAAATAAATAAAATTTAAATAAAAAAACCAGAAATTATATCCTGGTTTTTCTTATATTAGAGATATTTTTTACAGCAGCTCTTCTAAGAGCCTACTAACCATTACATTGCCATGTGCATAATTTCGGACTTTCTTAAGTGCATCTTTTTTTATAGACCCAAAAAAATGTTGAGTATATTCATCCTGGGTTTTAAAAACATTAACATATGCTAATGAGTTTTTAGCACTCAGCCACAATATTGCTATGGCTTCATTCAACATTTTGTCATATCCGGCAATGCAAACTATTTCGTCAGTACCAGAGAAATTTCGTATAGCCCCATCTTCAGACCGAAATCTCTTGCTATACAATAATAGATTTGCCCTGTGCATCGCCAGAAATAGTATTTCATATCTATCCTGACGAGGGATTTCACCTATTTCTTCGACAAAAAACTTATTTTCAAGCGACGGGTCAATGTAACAAACACCAAAACCTTGAGTAGATTTAGGTTGATTATTTGGTAATTTTTTTAATGCAGAATCTAATCTACTTAAAAAAAGATTCATTCCTGGATTAATGATCGATTTCAACATAACAATATAGTTTTTAAGTTAATAAAATGTGATTTGGAAAGCTCCATAAACTTGAAAATTTACGGGGTTTTCCAAACCAAATTAACTATATATTTCAAGGTTCAAAATTTATCAAAAATATATCACAAAATATAAACTAAGTCAATGACCAATACAAGCAGATAGATCTTAATTAGCTAGTTTTATTATTTTATTAGTGAACAAAGTTTATATAAAATTCTAGAAGCTACGTTGGCATCCCAGTCATTTTTTCCTGGTACAACCTCACATAGGTCAAAACCAATTACTTCCCTACCTGAATCTATAATTTTTTCAAAAAGAAAAGTCATTTCATTATAAGAAAATCCTCCTGGCACAGGAGTTCCAGTGTTTGGGCAAAGAGCTGGGTCAAGTCCATCTATGTCAAAAGATATATAAACTTTTTCAGGTAATTCTTTTATAATTTTATCACACTCCATAGACCAGGAACCTCCATTAAAAATCTCTTTTTTAATGTCTGCATCATAAAAGACTTTAACTCTATCCCCTGTCTTTTTTATAAAATTATTTTCCTCAACTGAAGAATCTCGAATTCCAATTTGTACTAATTTTTTTATATTTTGTATTTCTAAAATATTTTGAAAAATTGAAGCATGAGAATATCTAATACCCTCATAAGAAGTTCTTAAATCTGAATGAGCATCAATTTGTAAAATTCCAAAAGAACTATGTTTTTTAGCTAGAGCTTTTACGTAGCCTAATATTACACCATGTTCTCCACCAATTACACCCACAAACTTATCTTCATTTAATAATTCGGTAGTTTTTTGTTCTATATAATTATTTAATTTTTCATATTCATTATTAATTTTTTCTTGTAAGCTTTTATTAATCTCACCAGTTGAATATTTTTTTAAATATTTTTTAGTTTTTTTGCATATTTTTTTACTTAGAGAAAAAATATCTATCAAATTAGTAGCAAGAGCAATTCCTTTTTTCCAAAAATCCTCTTTAAATGCATCGTATAAATCAATTTGCTGGGATGCTTCTAATATAGCACCAGGAGCAAAGGAAGTTCCAGCACCATAAGATACAGTAGCTTCCCATGGAATTGGTAGTAAAACTATTTTTGATTCCTTTTCCTCAAAAGGTAAGCCAAAAATACCATGATCTCGTAAACCATTTTCATTGGGATTAAATTTTGAAATTTTTTCTTCTAATATATTTTTATTTTCCATTAAGATAATCTATTTTTAAAGTCTTTATAATTAAACTTCTTAATAATTTTAATCTTACCCTTTTTATTTATGATAGCAATAGAAGGTAAATTTATACCATTAAAAGTATTATTTTTAACCATAGTATAAATAGCCATATTCAAGAAAACTATTTTTTGCCCCAACTGTAATGGCTCATTAAAAGAGTAGTCTCCAATAATATCTCCAGTCAAACAACTAGAACCAGCCAAACGATAGATATTTTTATGAGTTGCAACTTGGTCCTCTTTAGTGATACCTGTGGCACCTAGAATAGTAGGTAAATATGGCATTTCAAGCACATCTGGCATGTGAGTAGCAGCTGATACATCCAATATGGCAATATTCATACCATTATTTTTTATATCGACGACTTGTCCTATTAAAATTCCAGAATTAAGAGCAATAGCCTCACCTGGTTCTAAATAAACTTCTAAATGCGGATAACGTTTTTTAAAATCTTTAATAAGATTAATTAATAATTCAACATCATAATCACATCTTGTAATGTGATGACCACCACCAAAATTTACCCATTTCATTTTTGGTAAAAATTCTCCAAACTTTTCCTCAAATACCTTTAAAGATCGCTCGAGCGCATCAGCATTTAATTCACATAAATTATGGAAATGTAATCCTTCTATTCCTCCTAAGTTGTGTGCTTCAAAATTTTTTCTAGTTACACCAAATTGTGAATTTGGTCGACTAGGGTCATACATCAATATATCTGTCTCACTGTGTTCTAAGTTGACCCTAATTCCAGCTGAAATTTTATACTTACATAAATCTTTAAATTTATTCCATTGAGAAAAAGAATTGAAAACTAAATGATCAGAATATTTTAAATATTCTTTTATATTTTGCTCAGTATAAGATGGAGAGAATACATGATTTTCACCTCCAAATTCTTTTGCCCCTAGCTTCGCTTCATTTACTGAACTTGCTTCTGTGCCAACTAAATATTTTTTAACTAAAGGAAAAATCGAAAACATCGAAAAACCCTTTAATGCCATCAATATCTTACAATTAGCTTCTTTTTGAACCATATCTAAAATCTGTAAATTTTTTTCTAATTTTTCTTCACTAACTACATATATTGGTGTTTTTAAACTAGAAAAATCCAGAGCTCTCCAGTAGGTCTCATCGATCCATGGTTCTATAAAAATTTCTTTATTATTTTGCACTATATTAATTCAAATTAATAATTCTTTTTCAATGCAGCTGGTAAGTCTTTTAACTTTTTAACTGTCCAAGTGAGTCCTGTTTTAGCCATTTCATTTAAAAATACTTTTGAATCGAGGCTCTTATCTTCTGTATTTTTAACCCCGGTACCATTCCACTTACCTGTCAAAACTAATTTTGCACAAGTAACTGTTGGTATGGCTGTAGTGTAACCGATAGCATTACCACCTGTTTCATTGAAAGCTTTTTTGTGATCACATACATTATAAATATAAATTACTTTTTTCTTTCCATCCTTAGTTCCTGAAATAATATTTCCAATATTTGTCTTACCTACATAACTCTTATTGAAATCTTCTCCCTTTGGTAAGATTGCTTTAAGAAATTTTACAGGTACAATTTTTTTACCTTCATAGTCAATTGTATCAATTCTAGTCATTCCTACTTCATACAATACTCTAAGATATGTCAAATATGCCTTAGAAAAAGTCATCCAGAAGCGCATTCTTTTTAATCCAGGGATATGTTTTGGTACAGTTTCTTCCTCCTCATGGTACATCAAATATGGTGTAAACTTTCCAGCTTCAGGAAAATTAAATTCAAAATATGGGGCATCTTCATCTATCAACCTGCCGCGTTTTTGCATTTTGCCTTTTTCCCAAAATTCTATTGGTAAAATTAATTCTCGTAAATTTATCTCTGGATCAAAGTTCGGTGCAAATTTTATTTTTTCATCCTTTGAACCACCATTACAATCTAAAATATCGATGGTTTCAACTTTATCAAATAAATAATCTCTGGCATAAGCTGAAAAAATATTTGAAACTCCCGGATCAAAACCACAACCTAAAATTCCTAATAAGTTTTTCTTCTTAAAGGCTTCATTTTTAGCTAATTGTAATTTATAGGAAAAACCATATTTATTAGGATCTTCAAAACAAGCGGTATCAATATAATTCACCCCATAAGCAAGACATGCATCCATTACCACCAAATTATCATAAGGACTACCCCAATTAACTACTAATTCTGGCTTTATTTCATTCAAAAGTTTTAGAAAAAAACCTTTTACTCCAACATTACCAGTATGTAATTGTAATATTACTTTTCCTTTAGTTCTTTTTTTGATTGAATCTCTAACAGACTCGCACTTGCTTAGAGTTCTACCAACTAAATGAATCTCTGAAAAAATTTCAGGATATTGAGACATTTTATGTAAACCGACACTACCCACATTGCCACAACCTATTACAAGTACTTTTGACATAATTTTATTAAAAATAAACTATTAATAAACTAAGTTTACTATCGGACCATTTATAAGTCAATAAAAATATTCATTTTTATAGCTAAATATTGTATACTCTATAAGTTATGAATAATAATATTATAGTTAATAAATTTGGTGGAGGAATTTTAAAGAAAAAATTTATACCATTAATGATTGAGCGTTTAAATGAACAAATTGGCAATAGATACCAACCAATTGTTGTTGTTTCAGCCTTACCTGGAATTACTGACCAAATAGTTCAATTTTTAAATGCTAAAAAATTTAGCAAGGAAATAAATAAAAAATTTATAAAAAATCTAACTGAAAAGCACAATCAAGTAATTTTAGAGATTGGCATTGAAGATATTACAAAAGAAAAGATTAAAATTGAATTAGATAGACTATTTACAAATATGGAAAAAGACCTCGTACTAGCAAGAACAGTTCTTGCTAGTGAAGATAAAATAATTTCCTATGGAGAAAAGTTATCAGCAACCATTTTTGTAGAATATTTAAATTCTAACAACTTGTCTGCTAAAAGAATCTTGGCAGAAGAAATTCCAATTATCACTGATGATAATTTTAAAGATGCTAATATTGTTTTTAAAATTTCTGAAAAAAATATTAAAAATAAAATATCAAAAATTAAAGAAATACCAGTTATTCCGGGTTTTACTGGCATTACAAAAGACGGAATAATTACTACACTTGGCCGTGGTGGAACTGACACAACGGCTTGTTTTATAGGATCAGCATTAAGGGCACATAAGGTAATTTTATGGAAAGATGTAGATGGAGTATTGTCGGCTGATCCTAAAATAGTAAAAGAAGCTAAGACAATTCCAACTATTAGCTATCAAGAAGCAGAAGAAGCTGGAAAAATAATCCACGAAAAAGCAATTCAATATCCAAAAATGTTTGGTACACCGATCGAAATAGCCTCTATCGCAAATCCAAATTCTAAAACAAAAATTGAACCAAAAGAAAATAAACAAAAGGGAGCCAAAATTGTTAGCTACAAAAAAGATTTAACTTTATTTTTAATTACAGATGAAGTTATAAAAGGAAATGAATTACTATCTATGGTCAGTGATGTGTTTTTAAAAAATAAAGTAGATATACTTTTAATTAGTAATACTCGCTATAGTTTACAAATTGTATCTGAAAATAATAATAACGTAGCGGAAAAAGTATTAGCGGAATTAAAGAAAAAAGTTTTCAAAGTAGAAACTCATCCTGTGAGTATGGTATTTTTAGTAGGTAATTTCGATGTAGCTTACGTGAATGATTTTAATAGTTTATTAATTAAAATGAAAACAGATCTTGAGATTAGTGCATTCCTGTATAAGAATTGTACCAGACTCGAAGCAGTAATTCGAACAGATAAAATTGAAAATATTATTAGAGCTTTATATAAAAAATTTATTATATGAAAAAAATAAAAGTTGGAATTTTAGGTGCTACTGGTATGGTCGGACAAAATTATATTCGTCTATTAGAAAATCATCCTTATTTTGATGTGGTATATCTTGCCGCCTCAAAAAACTCAGCTGGAATAAACTATGAAAATGCAGTAAAAGGACGCTGGCAAATGAATTCACCTATTCCAGAAAAAGTTAAAAAAATAATAGTAGAAGATGTAGCTGATATTGAAAAAGCCAAGAAAAAATGTTCTTTCGTTTTTTCTGCCTTTGAAATCCCTGATAAGGAAATAATAAAAGAAATAGAAAATAAATATGCTGAAGCTGATATACCTGTAGTCTCAAATGCTTCAGCTCATAGACACACAAATGATGTACCAATGTTAATTCCTGAAATTAACGAAGGTCATTTAGACATAATTAAAACACAACAAAAAAATCATGGATGGAAAACGGGTTTCGTTTTAACTAAACCAAATTGTAGTTTGCAAAGCTATCTCACTCCTATTTTTGCACTAAACAATGCTGGTTTTACTGTTAAAAAAATATTTATCACTACTCTTCAGGCTGTTTCTGGCGCTGGTTATCCTGGAGTACCAAGTCTGGATATGATAGACAATATCGTACCATATATTGGAGGCGAAGAGGAGAAAACTGAACAGGAGCCTCTTAAAATTTTAGGTAAAATTGTAAATGGTAAATTTGTCGACACTAAAGATATACAAATTTCAGCTCATTGTACTCGTGTCCCTGTAACGAATGGACACACTGCTTGTGTAAATATCTTATTTAAAGATAAAAAACCAACCAAGGAACAAATAATAAATATTTGGCAGAACTTCAAGAGCACACCGCAAGAATTGAAATTACCTTTTGCTCCAATTAATCCAATTATATACAAAGAAGAAGATAATCGTCCTCAACCTAAAAAAGACCGAGATAATGATAAAGGTATGGCTGTAACAGTTGGTCGCTTAAGAAAATGTAATATTTTCGACTACAAATTTACAGCATTGAGCCACAACACTGTCCGTGGTGCTGCTGGTGGTGGAATTCTAAACGCTGAGCTTTTAGTAAAAAAAGGTTATATAAAATAAAACTATTTAAATTCAAGGATAAAAATCGCAATTAATGCTAAAATTATTCCGATTATTTGAGTTATTGAAAGTGGTTCCTTAAAAAAGATCCAACTGACTATCCCAAGTGTGATAATATTTATAATTACAAATATAGCAGAAGCTACGGCTATGTTTTGAGTTTTAAAACTTTGTACTAAAAACATCAATCCTACTAAATAAATAATAATACCAATTATATAAAAAGAAATTTTTGGATTTTTAGTCCAATATTTAAAAAATATATCCCCTATTGTCAATATTATTCCTCCAAAAAATAGATAGATCATATGGCTATTTTAACATTAAAAATTTTTTTATGATAAATAGAAAAAACTATAATTATATTTACAAAAACAAAATATAAGCTTAATGAATAGATTGAAAAAATCCAATTCGTAATAATAAGAAGTCCTAAAATATTACTAATCATACCAGTAATATAAATCAAACTGGTTTCTGTTTCTGGAAAATTCCAAGATTTAACTATTGTTGGAATAGCAGCCAAGCCATCACTTAAAATTACAAATAAAATTGAAATTCCCAAATTTTTTGTAAAAACATAAATTACTAATGCAATAAGTGAAAGAATTCCACAAAATAAATCAAAAGTTGTTATTTTCCAATAAGAATTTTTTCTAAAAAGACTAAAGGACAAAACCAAGAATGGACCAAAACCAGCCATAAATACAGGCAAAACAGAAAGTCCAGCCCCAGCCCTAAGCATAAGAAAAACACCAATAAATGGGGCCAACATCCACATAAACCAAGAAACTAGATTGGGTCTTGTTCCTCCAAAAATAATATTTTTAATATAAAAAACCTGCCCAATAAAATTTATTAAAATTCCAATATAAATTATTTTTTCTGGTAACATAAATTTTTAATTCATTTTGCTACAAACTCTGCCATGGCAGAGTTTGTAGCATCTATGTTCAAAGTTCAACTTTAAACAATATATAATTAATATACTTCTTGTTGGTAACACTTCTCACAATAAACAATCTCAGGACGTTCTGGTGCATAGGAAGTTTCGAATTCATTTGTGCAACCTTCCTTCATGCACTTCCTATGCCAAAGTTTTAATGGGTTACGTTGTTTTAACCTTTGATAATTACGACAATTAGGACAAAATCTAGGTAATGGTAAATTCATTCTGCGGTAAAATTTTAAATCTTCAGGTAAAATTTTAAATCCCATCGTACAATTCTCGGTGCATTTTCCTTCATATTCACACTCTATGACTTCTTTTAAAATAGAATCCTGAACATCTTTAATTTTATCTGGTAAATCTTTTGAGTTTTTTGTTATTTTGTAATCTCTCTTTCGATAATCAACCCAATTATAACCTTTCTCTATTATCTCCTCTTTACTTAGATAAAAATATTCTTGAGCTGTAGTTTCATTGTAACCAAAAGGTGAACATTCTAATGGAAAAAAATCTCCGTATCTATATATTCTACCCTTCTTATCAATATATGGCATATCATTCATGTGTTTAATTATCTTGGGCAGTAATTCTTCATATTCTTCCTTCGTATATTGTTTATTTAAAATACAATATTGTTTTTTCTTCAAACTAACACAACCAAAAACATTAGAAACTCCAGGCATAGTTATTCCATAAGTTACATTATTTGAGTTTGTCCAAACACCCCAACCTACTTTAATGTTATAAATTCCATCACCACACTGCAGACAATCATTAACTAATTCAATATTATCTCCATAATGAGTAAAATCATAAGTTGTTTTTACTGGTCCATTTGATACAAAAGAACAATATTTTGAATCCTCTAAATTATCACAACAAAAACAATAATGAGCATTTTTAGAATGTTCTAAATAATCACCAGTTACATTCTGATTTTGTACACCAAAATAATATTTATGAGGAAATTCTTTCCAAAACTTATTAGCTTGTTCCTTAAAAGAAAGTATATTTTGATGTGAATCCAAACCAAAAGATTCTATTTTTTTAAAATACTCCTCTTTTGTATAAGGTTCATTAAATATGTGATAACTTTTTTTATGTAAATTTATACAACCAAAACAATTATTACAACCACGTAATCCGTATGAAAATATTACCTCAACACAGTCTTCACATTTTTGTGAAAAAATTGTTTTATAGCAATTTATACAAGTAACTATTTCATAACAAAGTTCACATTTTCTAGCCATAGTAACATCCTGTGAGTCTTTATCATAAAAAGCGCCACTACCATAAGAAACATTTTCATCAAAAGTACCATCGTGAAGTAAATAACAATTTCTCATATCATTAGCCATATTACAATATTTAGAATTTATCATTGTAGTTCCAAAAGCAAATAAATTTGGTACTGGAACTATTCTATATAATTCAAAAAATTGTTCCAAAAAAGGCCTAGAAAAGTCTATCTCCTTACCATAAGCAGTAGCGTCCCAATTATCACTCCAAAAACATTTATCACAATAAATATGAATTTTGGAATCTAAACTATAGATAGAGATAGTTTTTTTATTACACAATTCACATTCCCTATTGTAAAGACTTCTTTCATTTCTCCATGCTAAACGTCTCTGCAATCTACATTCTGGACACCAAGAAGGTAAAGGCAATTGAGCCTTTTCGTAAAATCCAAGATCATCGATATTTAAAATAAAATCTTTTTTACAATTCTGACAATTTCTTTTTTCCATAACTTTTAACTTTATGAACTTTATAACTTTTTACTTCTAGATTCCTTCTTTTTTTAGTTCTTCGAGAAGCTCTTTGGCTTTTTTTGAAATCTTACTAGGCACTCTCACGTTTATTTTTATATATAAATCCCCTGCTTTACCATTTTTTATTACCTCACCATAACCTGTCATTTTTAAGGTTTGTCCATCTCGTATGCCTGCTGGTATTTTTATAGTTACTTCTTTGCGTCCACCTAAAATTACTTTTTTTTCTGAACCTAAAATAGAATCTACTAATGAAATTTCAATTTCAGTTTGCATATCACGCCCACGTGGAGTTCTAGTAAATCCACCTCTTCCTCCGGTGAAAAAATCACTAAAAATATCATTTAAATTGCCAAAATCAAATTCAACTCCTTCACCACCAAAACCAGAAAAACCACCTTGAGAAAAACCACCAAAACCACCTTGGTGAGCCCCATAGCCACCTCCACCCATATTTTCAAAGCCAGACCCGTATTGGTCATATTTAGAGCGCTTAGTGTCATCTGAAAGTATCTGGTAAGCCTCATTTACCTCCTTAAACTTGGCTTCATTCCCGTCTTTTTTATCAGGGTGATACTTATGTGCCAACTTATAAAAAGCCTTCTTTATCTCGTCTTTCGATGCACCTTTATTTATTCCTAATATATTATAATAATCTTTACTCATCTTTATTTTGTATTTAAATTTTTAAACTAATTAATAAGCTACAAGCTAAATAGCTATAAGCTGTTTATTATATCATCGGCTCAGCTTCAACTTCTTTTTTTTCTTCATTATTATTCCCTTCTGAACCCTTAGTGTTTCCTTCAATAATTGCTTTTTCTTCAGCGCTTCTAATAATTGTAGCTTCTTCTTCTGCAATCAACTTTGCTGCATTGCCTTTTGGTATTGAATATTTATCGTGAGATGCTTTAATTATCTCTTCTCTATTTGATTTATGTGTTGGTGGTAACACTTTCAATGTCTCAGCGGAAAATGGGTCATAGGATTCACCATCAATTGTCATTTTCACATAAATTTCTCCCACAGCTAAGTTAATCATATCTTTTACATCAAAAACTGGAGCAAATTCAGGCTTCATCTTCACTGCATCCTCACCACCAATACGAAAAGCAATAACACTACCACAATTACCTAAAACTGCTTGGTGAACCTTTGGAATAATTTGACCAACATATTGATGAGCCATTGTTAAATTTAAAGCATATTTTCGAGCTTCTGATAAAATATTTTCAAAAGTTTGAGTTACTACATTTTGAAACTCATCCACATATATATAAAAATCCTTACGATCTTTTTCTGGAATCCCAGCCCTCTCCATTCCAGCTTGTTTTATTTTAGTTAAAAAGATTGAACCAAGAAAACTGGAATTTTCTTCTCCTAGTCTTCCTTTTGAAAGATTAATCAAAATAATTTTTTGTTCATTCATCAATTTACTAATATCTATTTTATTTTGCTTCTGACCAAAGATATTTCTAAGCAATGGATCGGACAAAAATTGTCCTAATTTATTTACAAGTGGAATAATAGCATCAGTATCGAATTTTTCAGACCAATCAGCGAACTCAATGGCGAAGAATCTTTTTACCATATCATCTTTAATATACTCAACAACTTTCTGTCTATAATTTCTATCAGTCAACATTGAAATCATTCCACGCATTGTCGCATGAGGATAATCAAGCAAGGCTAAACAAGTAAAACGAAAAACGTGCTCGAGACGTGGTGTCCAGTTTGCACCGAATTGCTTTTGAAAAACCTCGATCAATCCTTGTGTCAATTGAAATTTAAACATCGGATCAACATTTGCCAATGGATTAAAAGAAGCTGGAAATTCAGTATCGGTTGGGTCAATAATACAAACATCTTGGATTCTCTCTTTTGGAATATAGTCCAGTATTGCTTCAATCACATCTCCGTGCGGATCAATTAGACATAAGCCATGACCATAAGAAACATCCTGGCGAATGAAGAGTTCCATTAACTTTGTTTTACCAACACCTGACTTTCCTATGATATACAAATGTCTTCTGCGGTCTACACGCTTGATACCAAAGATAAATTTCTTTTCTTCAAGTGCTGCTACATAATTTGTTCGCCCAAAAAAAGACACCTCGTCTGGTTTTACTTTACCAAAAACTGGTAATTCAGGTGGTGGTGGTGCATATTTAATTAACTGAACTCGATTTGGTTTTGACATCCTGATACTAAAATTTTAATTAATAAACCTTGTCTTTATTTCTCGTACATAGAATTTAGTACGGGACAAGTAATAACCGATATTTTAGCATAATTTCAGCTAATTTTCAATAAATTCCTCACCCCATAGGTCTTGCCTACGGTGTAGGTTTAGTGGGTATTAATATACTTCTTGCTGGTAGCAACGTTCACAATAAATAGTCTCTGGCCTATCAGGAGAATAGCTAGTTTCAAATTCAACTTCACATTTCTTCGATCCATGAGTATGGCTTTCTTTGTTACACATACATTGTCTGTGCCAAAGATTAGACGGATTTTCTAATTTTAGACGTTCACCATTTCGACAATAAAAACATTTACGTGGTATTGGGATTGAGTGTTTTTTATAAAACATAAATTCATTTTCTACAATTTTGTAATTTCTATTACATTCAATACAAGACAATACTTCATTTAAAATATTTTTATTAACATTTAAAATTGAATCTGAAATTTGTTCTATTTTTATGGTTTCCTTGTCCGTTGTTTTTTGTAATTTATCCCACCATTTAAAACCTTTTTTAATTGCTTCTTCTCTACTTAATGGAAAATATTCTTGTGCCATTGTTTCATTGTAACCAAAATTAGACATAGAACTAGGAAAAAATTCACCATATTCACCTGTTTTTTTCATGTGCTCTATTAATTTATCTCGTAATTCAAAATATTTTTCTTTTGTATATTGTTTATTTAAAATACAGTATTCTCCATGCTTAATTGCACAACATCCAAAAAGATATTTAGAAGAATGGCAATTTTCTACGTATGAAAGCTCTTGACTCTTTAGTGAGTAAATTGAAAAAAGAACCTTATTATCATGATCGGGGGTCAAACCTTCATAGCATTGAGAACTTTCACCTGCTGGGGTAAGATCATAACTATCTTTAATATTATTACCTTTCCATAAGAAACGCATATTTTCACAACCTCTTGCAAAAACAGAATCTCTTGTATTTTTAGAATTAAAAATACCATCCCCTGTACAATTTATACTATTTCTAATATTAGCAAATCTTCTAAATTGTTTTGATAAAAACTCACTAAATTCTTTTTTTGCCTTTTCTGCTCCTGAATAAGAATCAAGTCTATAATTTTTAATTATTTTTTCATATTCATCCTTAGAATATTCTATATTTTTTATACAGTATTTTTTTTGCCTTATATTTGCACACATAAAACAATTTGAACACCCCTTACAATCATAACAAAACAAGCAGTCATTTAATCCTGTAGAATAATAACAATTTCGGCAATTATAAGAATGCTCTAAAAATACAGAGTCATAAATAATTTGTGAATAATTAAATATATCAACAGAATCAACTACATCTCGTGTTTCTGGACCAGCATTATTATAAAAATACATGCAATCTTCAGCAAACCATGTTATAGCACCCATATAGCAATTTTTAGTAAAAGTCGCATTTTGAGCATATTCAGAATTTATACTACCCACACCATTGTCATTAAACAATGAAAGAAGTGGTACTACGTCTTGAAGTTCTCTATATTGTTCAAAAAATGGTCTAGAAAAATCTATTTCTTTCGCATATGATTTTGGATCCCATTTGTCTCCCCACCAGCATTTATTACAATAAACTGTTAGTTTTTTATCCTTATGATAAAGAGAAATAATACTACGTCCACACATATCACAATTACGATTATAAAAAGATAGATCATTTCTCCATGTAAATCTTCTCTGTAATCTACATTCTGGACAAAATGTTGGTGGTGGAACTTTTATTTTTTTATAAAAAGAAAAATCATCGACCTCAATAGTAAAGCATTTTTTACAGTTTGTGCACTCTTTTGTTTCAGATTTATCCTGCATTTTTATATTTTTCACATATACACCATGGCATATATATGTATTTGTTTATATTACATATATGCGTGATAGCGTAAATATGTAATTGTTATATTTATTTTAGAATTTTTAAAAAATCTCGTCTATCCATTTAAAAAATTTTACTTCCCATTTTAAATATCTTTTCCAAATTTTGGAAAACCATTTTTCATAATCTCCTACCCATCCTTCATCTCTAAAAATAGGATAAAAAAAACAAATTAAAAATATTACAATAGCTAACGGAATACAGTATAAAAATATTTTTAAACCTAAAAAATAGTATACAAGGAAAGCTATTACTAAAATAAATATTACTGTGCCTTTTTCCATTTTTATAACGAATTTAATTAAATAATTACCTTATTCTAAAATTTTTCTCAATATATCTTCTGGAACTTCTCGAATTTTACCAGATGGAGAAACAGATGGCTGTATTTTAACTTGCGTTTGAGGTACTGGATCTATTTGTGTTTCTGTTTCTTCAGCCTTTTTTATTTCTTCCTTTTTTTCAATTATTTTTTCTTCTGGAATTTTCGGTATAAATGTAGTCGTATTATCATCTTTTAATACTTCTTGTTTATTTTCTTGTGATACTGAAGGAGTAGATTCAACATCTTCGGTCTTTTCTGTAATTAAGTCTTTTAAACGATTCATATCATGAGAGCTAGCTGATCTGTCTTGCAACGGTGATGCATTTAAAGGCTTAGGTGTCCTTAGATCATTAAGTGAAATTGGTACAGGTTCTTCTTTCTTAGCTTCCCCGCCTGCTCCCTCGTGAGGGCGGGCAGGTAAAACTTTATTTTCATTTAAAGTTTTATTTAGAATTTCCCTAAGGGCCAGATTTTCCCCTATTACTTTTTTGGGTCTTATTTGATTATTTGTATTTTGATTATTAAAAAACTTTTTTGGCACCCCACCTGGAATTGGACGATCTTTAGTATTAGAATTGTCTTGATTAAATGTTTGATTTGGAACAAAAACTTTTTTAAGTTTAGAAAAAACATTTGGTTTTTTATTATTAGTCTGATTTCTGTCTGGATATCTTGCATTTTTTTCTTGGGTATTTCCTTGCGCTGATGGACCTTTATTTTCAAATTCAATACCAAGATCTGATAATGGCTTAAAAAAAGTAGTCTCATCATGCCTTATTTGATTCATTGATCCCTTAATAGGCTTTAATTCACCTGATTTTAGTTTAGAAATACAATCTTTACAATAAACTGGTCTGCCTGGTTCTGGTTTAAATGGAACTTTAGTTTCACTTTTACAAATTGAACAAGTTGCTGCAAATTTTTCAACATCACCAACTTCTTCATTTCCAAGTGACATTCCACTCCAATCATTTATCTCTTTTTCTACAACAGTCTTTGATTTACAATATAAAGATCGAGACATTTTTATAACTTCTTTTTCAACATTTATATCAGGATTCTTTGCCATAGGTGGTAATGTCTTTGCTGAAAATGGACGAGAAGTAACACCATTAATCATTAAGCGTAAATAAATTTTATAATTAGGCAAGTTTACAATATCTTGCGGAGTAAATTCTGGTTCAAATTCTTTTTCTAGAAAATCAGCGTCATCTGCGCCAACTCTAAATACAATCATTGTTCCAACGTTACCGAAAACTGCATCACGCACCATTGAACCATTTTCAGTAATTAACTGAGCAGTATACTGGTGAGCAATAGTAAGATTCAATCGATACTTTCGAGCTTCAGAAAGAATTCCAGCAAAAGCATTGGTAACAAAGTTTTGAAATTCATCAACATATAAATAAAAATCTTTACGATCATCTTCTGGAATACGCACACGCTCCATGGCGGCCAATTGGATTTTAGTAATAATCATACCACCCAATAATGCTGAATTGTCTTCACCAATACGTCCCTTTGAAACATTTACTAAGAAAATTTTTCCTTGGTTCATTATGTCGAAAACATTAATGGTACTTATAGATTGACCAACAACATTTCGAATAATAGAGGTAGAAAGAAATTGTCCAACTTTATTTTGAATTGGGGCAATAGCTTCATTTCTAAATTTTTCTTGCCACTGTTCATATTCATGAATCCAAAAAGCCTTAATGACTGGATCTTTTAAATTTGAAATAATTTTTTGTCTATAATCTTTATCGACTAACATTCTAGGAATTCCTAATAATGTTGTACCTGGTGTATCGAGAAGAGCTAAAATAGCATTATTTAAAATATATTCCATTCTAGCACTCCAAGCATTGGCCCAAATTTTAGTGAAAATTCCCATTAAGCCTGAGGCTACTAAATGTTTATATTTAGGATCAATTAATTCTAAAACATTAAAACCAATATGATAATCTGTATCTGCTGGGTTAAAATATATTACATCTTTCATTCTGTGTGGAGGTATTGATTGTAAAATTTCTTCAACTAATTCTCCGTGTGGATCAACGACACAAACACCATCACCATTTTGGATATTTTGAACAACCATGTTAGACATCAATACGGATTTACCAGTACCTGATTTTCCAAGAATATAAACATGCTGACGTCTATCTTTACGTTTAATACCAAAAAGCTGGTTTTTATCCCGAAAAGTAGTTTGCCCTATATAGGTTATATCTTTATTTGTAGGTATTTCTACAGCACACATATGTTTGATTATAGCAAAAACAAAACCAAACAAAAAGCCCCCGCCAGAGGCGGGCAAGCCAATTGTATGTCTTAAAAAACTTAAAGAAATACTTTAAATTATTTATCAGATTCTTCTCCTTTGTCTTCAGTCTTGTCTTCCTCTTTAACCTCAGCTTCTTTTATTTCAGGCTCTTGCTCTTGAGCTGCAGTAGAAGCAGATTCCCCACCGGTAGCCTTACTCATGGCTTCACCAATCTTTGACATTTCAGCAGAAAGCTCTTCTGTAGCTTTCTTTATTGCTTCAATGTCATTTCCATCCTTAAGGCTTCGCAATGCTGTGATTTTAGCATTTACTCCATCTTTTAATTCAGCTGGAATTTTTGCTTCATTTTCTTTTAATGCTTTTTCAGCAGTATAAGAAATCATTTCGGCTGTATTTTTAACATCAACTATTTCTTTTTTCTTTTTATCTTCTTCAGCATTTAATTCTGCATCAGCTTGCATCTTTTTTATGTCTTCATCTTTTAATCCTGAACTTGCCTCAATCTTAATTGACTGAGCCTTGCCTGAAGCTTTATCCATTGCTTTAACATTTAAAATTCCATTTACATCTACGTCAAAAGTAACTTCAACTTGTGGCATACCACGAGGTGCTGGTGGAACTCCATCTAAAATAAATCTACCTAGTGATTTATTGTCAGACGCCATTGGACGTTCTCCTTGGGTAATGTGAATTTCTACTGAAGTTTGATTGTCCGCTGCAGTAGAAAATACTTGGGATTTAGAAGCTGGAATTGTTGTATTTTTTTCAATTAATTTAGTAGCTACACCTCCCAATGTCTCAATTCCAAGTGATAATGGAATAACATCTAACAATAAAACATCTCTTACATCTCCAGCCAATACACCTGCTTGAACTGCAGCACCGAGTGCTACGACTTCATCTGGGTTGATTGAAAGATTTGGAAGTTTACCAAAAAGCTTTTCAACTGCCTCAATAATAGCAGGCATTCTAGTCTGACCTCCAACCATTATAATTTCATTTATTTCATTGATCTTAAACGGTGAAGCTTCTAATGCTCTTTTTGTAATTTCAATAGAACGATCTATATATTCCTTTGCAAGAGATTCTAGTGTTGCTCGAGACATTTTTAAGAGTAAATGTTTTGGACCAGAAGAATCAGAAGTAATAAATGGAATATTTATTTCAGCTTCTATTGTAGTAGATAATTCATGTTTAGCTTTTTCGGCTGCCTCTTTTAATCTTTGATGAGCTAAAGGATCTTTTGTAACATCGATTCCGGATTCTTTTTTATATTCTTCTGCAATCCAACTAATCATTTTGCGATCAATATCTCCACCACCCATATGACTATCTCCATCTGTAGATTTTACTTCAATCACATCATCTCCAATCTCAAGTACTGAAACATCGAATGTTCCACCACCAAAATCATAGACCACAATCTTTTCATTCTTCTTTTTATTAAATCCATAAGCGAGCGCTGCTGCAGTAGGTTCATTTATTATTCTCTTTACATCTAGTCCAGCAATAAGACCAGCGTCTTTGGTTGCTTTTCTTTGTGAATCATTGAAATAAGCTGGAACAGTAATTATTGCTTCAGTTATCTTTTCTCCTAATTTTGCTTCAACGTCAGTTTTTATTTTTTGTAATATCATCGCAGAAATTTCTTCTGGACGATAAAATTTATCAGACATTTTTACTTTTACTCCACCATCTTCGCCTGCTTCAATTTTAAATGGAGCAGTAATTTGATCTTTCTGTACTCCTGGATCATCAAAACGATGCCCCATATATCTCTTCATTTCAGAAATTGTATTTTCTGGATTCGTGATAGCTTGGCGTTTTGCTAAGAGTCCGACGATACGATCACCATTTTTTGCAGTAGCTACTACTGATGGTGTAGTACGATTGCCTTCTACATTTTCAACAATCTTAGGTGTTCCACCTTCGATAATGGCTACAGCTGAATTTGTTGTTCCTAAATCAATACCTATAATTTTTGACATAATATATTTTAGACATTAGACCTTAAGCCCTTATCTCTAATAAAAACTAGAAAATAGAACTTAATACCAAATGCCTCTTTATTAATAATTGTTAATTTATAAATTTATTAATCTATTATATACCTTTATAATTTTTTGACAAGTATTCAGTGACCACTAAATACTTGTTGATATTATATTCATCTATGCTATAATGTCAATATGTACAACAAAAAAGCTAAAAAACCCAATATTCAAAAGGCTATTTTGAAAATATTAGCAGAAAAACCAGCAGTTTCTTTAGTTGAATTAAATAAAAAAATTATAACCACTGAGGCAAGACCTCAGGGGTTATATGCCATAAATCGTTCACTCAAGGGTCTTTGTGAGTCTGGCTTAGTTGAACAAATTTCTTCTGATCAAAATGATTATGCGCGATTAACTTCTAAGGGAAAGAATAAATTAAATTGCATAAAGCTTGAAGGTGGTGATGCATTAGTCTCAAATATTTGGGATGGTTTTTGGAGAATTATAATTTTAGATATACCAGAAAATAGAAAGAGTGAACGTGAGGCATTAAGATATTTATTAAAAAAAGCAAATTTTGTTTGCATAAAAAATACTGTCTGGATCTCACCTCACCCTTATGAAAATCTTTTTACAAATATAAAAAAAGATTTAAATCTTTCAACAGAATTAATGATTTTAATTACAGACAAATTAGACCCAGAAACAAATTTAGCATTTTTGAAAGCAATAAAAAAATAAAAAACTTTTTCTAATTTATATTTTGCTTATAGCATTCCTCACAAGCAATTTTTTTATATTTCCATTCTGGAGGATAATAAGCATTTATATCTTTTTTACAATAAAAACACTTATAAGGATAAGCCCTTAGAACAGTCGTATATTTCATGTTTTCTTTTATCCTTACATCAAAATGGTACCTTGGTAAAGGGATATTATTTTGTTTATAGAAATTTAATTCATTTTCGGCAATATTAAAACGCCAACCAGTTTTTGGACAAATTAAAGCCTTCGAACAAATATCTTCTGGTGTATTGTTAATAGAATCAGGTAATTCACTAGTGGGTATTCCTTCTGTAAGATTTTCATTTACATCCTCCCAATAACCACCAAGTTTTAAAATTTCTTCTTTATTAGTTTCAGGAAAATATAAAAAACTAGTAGAAAAATTAAATGGTCCAGCGCTCATGGAATATGGTAAAAATTTTCCATATTCACCCTCTTTTTTCATATCATTAATAATTTTTTCACGAATTTCTTGATATTCTTCTTTAGAATATTGTTTATTTAAAATACAATATTTTTTCTTTTTTAAACCTACACAACCAAAACAATTTTCACATTCGATACATAAATCTAAATACTCTGAATAACGAGAACTAGACCAACTACAATATTTAAGGGCATAAGCATTAAGGCACCCAGAACAATTACCCAACATTTCCGAATACCAGCAACCTCCTGTGTCTATACTAGAATTTATTTTCATCCCACGAATACAACTATAGGAATTTTCTGAATCATTTATGGTAAAACAATTGTGACAATCTTTAGTATTAGTTAAATTGTCACCAGTAGAATTAAAAATTTTTAGATTAAAATTTTCCCTATGAACTGTGTCTACTTTAGAAACTTCATCTAATCTTCTTTTAAAATTTTGAATATTATTATATGAATCTAATTTTAATAACTTTATTTTTTCTAAATATTCTTCTCTTTTATATTGTTTATTTTCTATACAATAAGATTTACCTCGTAAATTCCAACACATAAAACAACTCTGACAATTCCGACAATCTTCTAAAAAATAAGAATCGATACAATCTTTACAATTTCTAGAATAGAATAATTTATAAGAATTATGGCAATTTACTGAATCAAAACATCTTTCTGAATTAAAACATACCGTTACATCAATAGAATTTTTAACCCATAAATTTCTATAGGAATAATATAAATCTTCACAAACTTCCATTGAACGAGATAAATAACAATTTTTTGAATTCCAAACATCATCACACCAATCACAATTAGTATTTTTACTACCATTTTGATGTGGGCGCGGAACCTTTTCCTGAAGTTCCTTTAATTGCTCTAAAAATGAGCTTGAGGGATCATAATCCTGAGCATAGTCATTTGCATCCCAAATATCACTATGCCATTCATGAAGAGTATAAATTGGATAGCGACTTTTTTCTGGTAAAACTGTAATTAGGCTTTCTCCTGACAAGTCAGATTTACATTTACGGAATTTTCCAAATAACCAAAAGGATAAATGTAATTTTACACGACAAAAGAAACAAATTGTTGGTAATTCAATACCAACTTTCTTATATAAAGATAGTTCTTCTTGATTTATAGAAAAATCTTTTTTACAGTGTTCACAAATTCTACTTTCCGTTTTCATTATATTCAAAAATATTCACTCGAGCTGGGCGGATGACCCTATCACCTAATTTATATCCTTTCTGAGTAACCTCGGCCACCTTGTGATCATCTTCCTTCTTTTCTGCATGCATTACTTCAATTGATTGATGAATACTTGGATCAAAATTTTCACCTACTGATCCAATGGATTTTACGCCAAATTCTTCAAAAATTGTATTCATTTGAGAATAAATATATTCAACACCCTTCCTCCAACTTTCATCCACTTTCTCCCAAGCTTCACGATTGGCAAAAGCCATATCGAAACTATCGAGAACTGTTAAAAAACGCATAATGATACGCTCACGCATTGCTTCAGAAAAATTTGATTTTCTATCTTCTTCTTGTTTTTTATAATTAATAAAATCAGCTCTTTCTTTCTGCCAACCATCTAAATACTCAGTTTTTTCTTTTTTACATGCAACTAAATCAGCTCTTAGTTTTTTAAGAGTTTTTTTAAAATCTTCCTCACCATCTTCATTGAATTCAAATTCGACTACTTCTGACTCATCAGAATCTTCCTCATTTGAATCAAAAGATTCATTTTTGGCCTTTATTTCCTCACCAACCTTAATATTTTCATTTATTTTTTCATCATCTTTCATATTATTATATTAACATAAATTTACATAAAATAAAAAACCCCCTTTCGAGGATTTTTTGTTTTATTATCTTTTTGACCACTGTGGTGCTTTACGAGCTTTCTTGAGTCCGAATTTTCTTCTTTCTTTTGCTCGTGGATCACGCTTTAAGAATCCTAAAGTTTTCAACTTTCCACGCAACTCTCCATCAGACAAAACAAGGGCACGAGATATTCCATGACGAACTGCTTCTGATTGAGAATGGATTCCACCTCCAGTAACCCTAGCTTCAACACTCCATTTTTCAGAAGGTTTACCTTTAATCATTGGATCCTGGATTAAAGCACGCTGATCATCTGTTTTAAAATAATCATTTGCATCCTTACCATTAACAATAAAAGTAGCCTTAGTAGACTTAAAGATACGGACTCTAGCAGTTGAAGTTTTTCTTCTTCCTACAGCTTCAATATATTTCTCTTTAGTTGTCTTTGTTTCTTTATCCATATATTAATCGTTAATTATTAAGTGTTTCATCATTTCTCTTCTTAACTTATTATCAGGAAGCATTTGATAAACTGCATTTTTGATAAGTTCTTTCATTCCTTTTTTTTCTACAGTCTCTATTGCTTTTACCATACGAAGACCTCCACGGTGACCAGAATAATTGGCATGTACTGTTTGTTCTAATTTTTTAATTGTTATTTTAAGCTTCTTAGCATTAATAACCTTTACTGGAAAACCAGAGTATATATGTCTTTGAAAATTTACTGAATTTTTACCCATCAAAGATGTAGCTATCTCTGTAGAAACTCTACCTAGTGTTTTTCCATCTGCATCAATTGTTTTTATATCTTTTTTTATCATTTTTTTATATTAAACTATTTTCTAATTTTATACAAATTCAATGATTGCCATCATTGTTGCATCTGATTTTCTAACTCCAAGTTTTATAACTCTAGTATAACCACCTTTCTTATCTAAATATTTTGGTGCAATAACTTCAAAAAGCTTTTTAACCTCTTTTTTTCTATTAGATAATTTTGAAATTACCAATCTACGATTTGCTATATTGTCCTTTTTGGCACGAGTAATAATCTTCTCAATAAAAGGTCGAAGTTCTTTAGCCTTAGCTTCAGTCGTTTTAATTTTTTCACGAACGATTAAATTAAGTGCCAATGAGTTCATTAAAGCAACTTTCTGATTCTTATTTCTTCCAAATTTTCTTACATTATTGTGATGTCTCATATATTTTTATTATTCTTTTAAGGTCAGGCCAAATTTAGCTAATACTTTTTTAATTTCAGAAATTCCCTTTTCTCCCATACCTTCAACTTCAAATAAGTCTTCTTTTTTCTTTCTAGCTAGTCCACCAAGTGTTCTTATGTTGGCATTAGTAAGAGCATTCAATGTTCTGGTAGAAAGGTCTAAGCTGTCAGTACGAGTTTTTAAAACATCAGTAAAATCATCTCCCTTTTTTTCTTCTTCTTCTATTTCTTTTGCTTCAACTTTTAAAACTTTTTTTTCTTTTATAATTTCTTCTTCGGGTTCCTTGAAGTCAATAATGGCCTTTAGCTGATTAATCATTATTTCTATAGAATTAGAAAGTGCTTCACGTGGAGTTAGTGTTCCATCAGTTTCAATAGAAATTCTTAAACGATTATGGTTAGTTTTATCACCAACACGCATATCCTCAATTTCATATGCAACCCTACGAATTGGAGTGAAAATAGCATCTACAGCAATAGTACCGATATCTACTTTTTCCTTTTGCATTACCTCTTTTGGAATAAATCCAAGACCTTTTTCTACTTTTATTTCAATATTCAAATTAACCTTTCCTGTAACTTCAGCAATGTAAAGTTCTGGATTTAAGGTTTCCATCTGTCCGCTTATTTTTATATCAGCTGCAGTAATTACTTTTGGACCCTTTATAGATAAATTTACTGTCTGAGGTTCATCAGATAACATTTTAAAACGTACTTTTTTCAAATTTAAAATCATTACGATAACATCTTCTTTGATGCCATCTATTGTTGAAAATTCATGAGAAACTCCTTCAATTTTAATTGAAGTAATACTAGCTCCAGGTAAAGAAGATAAAATGATTCTTCTTAAGCTATTTCCTAAAGTGTGTCCATAACCAGGATATAGACCGTCTATTTCAAATACTCCTTTATCTCCCTCTTCTAAAACTATACGAGGCTTTGAAGGCATAATTATTTTATATTCAGGCATATATTTTTATAAAATTACTTTTTCAGCCATAGGCTGATCCGCCTTCTGGCGGAAAATTAATAATAAAAAACAAATTAACGACTATAAAACTCAAGAACGGAATTTAAATCAAAGAAAGTTTCAATATTTATTGGTTTTGCTAAAACTTTTCCTTCCATTTTATTTATATCAAATAAAATCCAAGCTGGAGCAATATAATCTTTCATTCTATCAGCAAGATTTTCAAAAATTTTCTTAATTTTAGAACCTTCACGAATTTTAATAATATCTCCAATCTTTACTTCATAAGAAGGAATGGTAACTTTGTGGTCATTTACAATAAAGTGACCATGGGAAACCATCTGTCTTGCAGCTCTTCTACTATTACATAGTCCCATTCGGTAAATTGCATTATCTAATCTAGATTCTAATGCTTCATATAGTTTCTCAGCAGTACCAGCACCTTTTACACGTGAAGCTTTTTTAACATAATTTGAAAGTTGACGTTCACTAATACCATAAGAAAGACGAACTTTTTGTTTTTCTATTAATTGAGTTCCATATTCAGATAAAGCTTTTGGTCGACGTGATCCTGGGCCAAACTTTCCTGAAGCAGGTGAAAATTTTGAAGTTTGACATTTGTCATAAACCCCTGGACCCAATCTTCTGCAAATTTTAAATTTTGGTTTTGATATCATTTTTTTAAAAAAGCTCTAGGCCCTAATTATTAGCATCTCGCTAGTTTTTAGTGCCTAATTTACTATTAATTACACTCTTCGTGGTTTCTTTGGTTTTGGACCATTGTGTGGCACTGGTGTTGCATCCTTTATAGACGTAATCTCTATTCCATTAGCCATAAAAGCTCTTATAGCTGGTTCACGTCCAGAACCTACTCCGCGTACAACAACATCAGCTTCTTTAACTCCTAGAGTTGAGGCCTTGTTACCAACAACATCACCAACCTTTGAAGCAGCAAATGGAGTACCTTTTTTTGCACCCTTAAAACCAAGAGATCCGGAACTTGACCAAAATAATACATTACCCAACTTATCAGAAAAAAGTACTTTCGTATTATTGAAAGTAGCATCAACACTTAAAATTCCTGCAGTAATTTTCTTTTTTGAAGATTTGCTTCCAGTAGTTTTTACTTCTCCTTCTATAGGCTTTATTTCAGCTTCTTTTTCAGTTGTAATTTTTGTTTTTCCCATTTACTTTATTTTTTTTAACAAGCTAATAAGTTATAAGCTAGAAAGCTAACTCTATGTCTTACTTTCTTTTCTTCTACCTGATGCCATTGTCTTTCTAACATTACCTCTGACTGTTCTAGAATTTGTTTTAGTTCTCTGTCCACGTACTGGTAATCTTTTCATATGTCTTACTCCTCTATGAGATTTTATATCTTTTAGTCTTTTTATATTTGCTGAAATCTCTCTTTTTAAATTTCCCTCGATTTTCATTCCTTCAATAATAGTACGAATTTTATTCTCTTCATCTTCTGTTAAATCTTTAGCTTTTTTACCTACATCTATATTAACTTGTTTTAATATCTTGCGTGCAGCAGAAATACCAATACCATATAGGCATGTTAAACCAATCTCGAGTCTTTTTTCATTTGGCACTGTAATTCCAAGTATTCTCATAAATTATTGTTTTTGTTTATGTTTAGGATTTGAGCAAACCACTCTCAAATGTCTTTTACGTTTAACTATTTTACAATTATCACAAATTTTTTTTACTGCTGTTTTAATTTTCATATAAATTTTTATTTATTTTTAAAATAATATAAAACAAGGGAAAAACCCTTATTTTTTAACTCTTATTACTTTTTAAAAACCATAGATACTATAATACACTATTATTAAAAAAATTACAACCTTTTAATGATCCTACCTTTTCCACCGTATGGATCTAATACAACTTCAACAGAATCACCTATCAAAACTTTGATTCTGTGCATCCTCATTTTTCCCGAAAGATAAGCTAAAATTTCTTCTTCAACTATGCCTTCTGCTGTTGGTTTTTTGATTTTTACCTTAAATAAAGTATTAGGTAATGCCTCGGTTACAAAACCATGTGCTGTTACAATATTCTCTTTGTTGGAATCACTCATTTTGTAAATATAATTATAACAAAATTAATTTTTAGAGTCAATAAAAATGTTAATAAACGAAGAACCTCACCCTGCACTCTCCTTATTAAGGAGAGGGTTTTAGTGTGAAGGAGCTTCCTACTCCCTCCTAATAGACTTCTTGTTGATAACACTTCTCACAGTAAATTATTTCAGATCTGTCAGGGGCATAGCTTGTTTCAAATTCTACTTCGCATTTTTTATCTCCATGAGCATGCTCTTTTTTATCACACATACATTGTCTGTGCCAAAGTTTCATTGGGTTACGTTGCTTTAGTCTTTCGTAGTGTCTGCAGTTTGGACAAAATCTAGGTAAAGCAATATTATTTTTTCTTAAAAAATCTAATTCATCTTTTCTTATTTTGAATGCTTCAGTACATTGAGTTAATTCATTTCCTTTATTTGGGCATTCAATTACTTCATCAATAATAAAATCTTTAATATCATTAATATCATTTGGAATATTTTTAGTTTTTAATGTAATGTCATATTTTTTTTCTAATGGCTTCCTATATATATAACCTTCTTGAGCTATCTGTTCTTTTGTTTTTGAAAAATACTCTTGTGCTATGGTTTCATTGTAAGCAAATAATGATATTTCGCTTGGAAAAAATTCACCGTATTTATATACATTACTCTTTTTATCTACATACGGCATGTCATTCATATGTTTAATTATTTTAGGAATTAATTCTTCATATTCTTCTTTTGAATATTTTTTGTTTAAAATATAATATTCACCCTTTCGTATTCCGATAGATCCAAAGATATTTTTTGAGTTATAACACATATAAACATAAGTAGTATTTAAACATCCATGGGCTAAAACAGAAAAATAATTACTTCCAGATTGATTTCCACAATCAACAACCTCATACAACAATGAACCTATTCCAAACCCATAACAATCGTAAGAATCCTTACAATCAACACCATGTGCTACAAACTTAGAATCTTCGACGTTACCATAAATATCAAAAGAGTACTTTGTATTTTTTGAATTTAAAATATTATCACCTGTACAATCTTTTGATTTAATTATGCCAGCATATCTATGAGGAAATTGTAAAACAAAATCTTTATATTTCTTTTTAAAATCAGTAAGTGATTTATAATTTCCAAAATTAAGTTCATTTTTAATTTTTAAATATTCATCTATGGTATATTGTTCATTAAAAATACAATAGCTTTTATTCCGAAGATTCATGCAACCGATACAATTTTGACAATTTACACAACTTTTTAGAAAATAAGAATTAATGGATTCGTCTGAGTCATAAGAAAAATGTGTTTGATACAATGAACCAGAAAGAACATCTTCATAACAAAATGAAGATTTTAAAAGTGAATATGTATCAATGCAATCCTTTAATTTTAATGCTCCCTGAGAATAATGAACTCTCTCATTGTCATAAGATGCATAAAGTAAAAAACAATCTTTACAATCTAAATTGTGATTACCATAAGTTGAATTTATAACATGAGTATTTCCTAAACTGGCCAATGGAACCTTGTGTAATAATTCTTGAAATTGTTCAAAAAATGGTCTACTGAAATCATAATCCTGACCATACTGTGCTGGATCCCATTTATCTCCCCACCAAATGTCTCTATCATATACAATAATTTTAGAACTAGGGTGAAACATCGTAATAACTTTTTGTCCTGAAAAATCACAAATTCGATGAAATAGAGACCTTTCATTACGCCAACACAAGCGTCGAATTGTTCTACACTCGGGGCAAAAGGTCGGTGGTGGAACCTTTATCTTCTCATAAAAATTAAAATCTTCTTGTTCTATTACAAAGTCTTTTTTACAGTTCTGACA
>JBAYME010000003.1:0-30071 GCA_041663725.1 Minisyncoccota bacterium
AAGCCCAAGATAAGAATTAATTTCATCAAGTGAACCAAGTGCCTCAGCAATAGTAGAACTTTTAGAAATTCTTTGATCACAACCAAAAGTTTTTGTTTTTCCGTCATCACCTTTTCGTGTATATAGCATAATTTATATAAATTAAATTTTTATAATGTGCCCAGGGGGAGACTTGAACTCCCATGCCCTTACGGGCACATCCACCTCAAGGATGCTTGTCTACCAGTTTCAACACCTGGGCAAACAAAAGAACATTTCAACTATAACAAAAAAATCCATTTTTTCAAATGGATTTTTTAACATAAATATTATTTTATTCTTCTTTTTTATTTTCTTCATCAATATCTTCTTTTTCAATCTCTAATTTAGATGCTGTAACTGATTTCATCTTTTTTCGCACATCCTTAACAGCTTTCGTTCTTATATAATAGAGTTTTGATCTGCGAACTTTTGATTTTTTAACAACTTCAATTCTATCTACTGTCGGTGCAAATAAAGGAAAAATTCTTTCTACTCCTACTCCTGATGCAATTTTTCTAACAGTAAAGGTAGCACCAGCTTCTGTTCCGTGTTTTCTTGCTAAAACAATACCCTCAAAGGCCTGCAAGCGAAATTTAGCTCCCTCACTTTTGCCTTTTTTATTAGTTTTTTCTTCTGAAATTTTAGACCAAACACGAATAGTATCACCCGCATGAAAATCAAGCTTTTTGCGAGCTTCAATGTCTACTGGACTAAATTTAATATTTGTAACTACCATAAAAGCTACTTTAGCATAGAAATTTTTTAAAGGCAAATTATAATAGCATACATAAATCTATAATATTGACTTAACTCAAAAACAATGCTATTTTAAAGAAAAATCTTTGAAAACAAATTATGTATTTATTCGAGGAATTATCTAAGCTTCTTGTTGGAATTTTAGATAATTCTTCAAATTTAATAACATAAAAAACATGAAACCATGAAAACAAGAGAAATAGTAGAGTTTTTTAACTCAGAAAAAGTAGAACCTGAAAGCCTATTAACCATTAGTGATGAATATGCTCATCACATACCAAAACTTTTTAGTTTTTTACAAAAGAAGCCTAATAGATTAATTCCTATTATATTTTTTAGAATAAAAACGGATGGCTCTTTTGTTAAAAATAAAATTTATGGGTCAACAAAAGATGTAAATTCAGAAAAAGGAACTTTTGTTTTTGAATCGAGTAAACATCTTGATGGCACACTAAGTGATGATTTGGTCCAAACTTTTATTCGAACAGACAATGTACTAGGGGCAATGCCGGCATTAGACTCTTTTCAAGAGAGTCCTTATAAAAACTCTGAAACTGAAATTGCCAAAAGGTACTTTCAAAAATTATCAGAAATGAAAGGACTCCTAGGCCAATCTATCGGGAAAACCTGCGCAATAACTTTGTTTTTTCGTTACAATAACGAAAAACAAAATCGAATATTCCGAAACGGATCATATTCGATAAAAACCAACGAGATACTCGAGCTTAACAACTCGAATTTTAAGTACCAAAATATGGGTACTTCTGCTTGGATAAGTGAAGATGATAATTATCAGGATAAAATTCCTGAAATTAGAACCAGAACATTCACTTCTCCTGATTATTATCTTTGTAAGGTTGTTGTGGATTTTGGGACTCAATACGTACTAGATGTTTATGATAATAATGAATAAAGATTTAGTTGAAATAAAAAAAAGCGTTTAGATTAATCTAAGCGCTTTTTATTTTTTAAAAAATTGTCATAATCATAAGATAAAATTATGACCAACTGCCCACGCTACTGGATCATACATATTTACATAAATACGATGATTGTCTCCAAAAGCACATGCACAAATTGCACGACCACGATAATAACCAAAGTTGATCCAGGAATCTATTGCGCCATCGTACTGGATAATCCTTTCAATGATCTGGTCAAAAGAAGCTTCGGAAATTTTCATTTCTTCAAGAACTTCGTTACACTTTTTGAAAACAAGGTTTTTGTATTCATTTAAGACTTCACTCTTTGTTTCTATTTTATTCTTTTTACTTTTTAAATTATTAAAAGAGATAAAGTTGCGTAGGTCTTTTCCTAATACAAAATTTGTTTCATTGGATATTATTTTTAATCTATCGCGTTTTTTTCGCTCAACAACAATACCCTTTTTAATTAGTTCATAGTCAGAATTTATTTTTTTCATGGCTTATCTATTTATATTTTATATTTTATAGAACTCTTCTATTTTTTACATAATACAATATATAAACGAAAAAGTAAAGTTACTTTATAATTCTTAAAAATTCCTTAGGTAAAGGTGATTCAACTTTAATAGTTTCCCCTTTCAAGTTTTTAAACTCAATAGATTTAGCGTGAAGTGCTAAGCGTACGATTTGTTTTGGGCAAAAACCTTTTAGGTCATAAAGCGAATCACACGCAACTGGGTGATTTAAGAATTTCATATGCACTCGAATTTGATGAGTTCGTCCTGTTTTTGGACGAACTTCTAAGAAGGTAAATTTATTGGATAGAACATTAAAATGTTTTAGTACTCTGTATTCTGTAACAGCTTCTCTTAATTCCCCTCTTGCACCTCTTCCGGCCAATCTTCTGCGAAAATCTGATGGACTTCGACCAATTGGTTTATTGATTATTCCACGTTCATTTTTCACAAAACCTGAAACGATTGCATTATAAACTTTTCTAACTTCTTTGTTTTGAAATTGATTTTTTAAAAACTGGTGAGCTTTTTGATTTTTTACTAAAACCAAAACACCAGAAGTACCTTTGTCTAAACGATGAACTATGCCTGGTCGAAAAATTTCGCCCATTGGTTCACCTACATTTTTTGACCTAGGATATTTTTTGATAAACCAATCTGTAATAGTTTTTTCTTTAGTTCGCCCATCTGGGTGCACAGAAATACCAGATGGTTTATCTATCACTAAAAAATCTTTATCTTCGTAGAGAATTTTTATTTTTGTTAGAGTATTTTTTTTCATATTCTTTTTTTACTTTTGTGCCTTCGGTAGGAATCGAACCTACATCAAAGCCTTAGAAGAGCTCTGTTCTATCCATTGAACTACGAAGGCATCTGTGCGCGGTGAGGGACTCGAACCCCCGACCTTCCCGGTGTAAACGGGTTGCTCTACCAACTGAGCTAACCGCGCATTATATTCTATTTTTTACCTTACTATCATAACAGTGTATCTCACGTGTCGCTACAACATGAGCTAGCGCGTATCATATGCTATTTTTTACCTTACTATCATAACAGTGTATCTCACGTGTCGCTACAACATGACCTAACCCGTATCATATTCTATTTTTTCTTAGCTATTATAACAGTGTATCTCACGTGTCGCTACAACATGACCTAACCGCATGTAACTAAAATAACATTTTTAAGGATCTTGGTCAATCACAATAGCCCTGTTGGTTCTTCTTTTTTACTTCTTTTAAAGAATTGAAATAGAATTGGTAAAATAGAAATAAAAATTATTATTGCTACTATTGGTAAAATATATTTATCTACATCTTTAATTAATCCACCTAAAAAATACCCGCCCAATGTCATAGAGCCGGTCCAAACTAAACCACCTAAAATATTCCAAAATAAAAAAGTTTTATACTGCATATTTCCTACTCCAGCCATGATTGGTGCAAATGTTCGTACGATAGGCACAAAACGAGCTAAGGTTATAGTTTTGTTTCCGTACTTTTTATAAAATTTGTTAGTTTTTTCTATATTTTTTTGATTCCAAAAAAAAGAATTAGGCTTAGAAAAAATTTTAGGACCTATTTTTTTACCAAAATAATAACCGAAGGAATCTCCCAATATCGCACAAAGAAAAGAACCTGTAAGCAAAAGTGCTATATTAAAATACCCAGCAGAAGCTAAAACACCAGCTGTAAAAAGCAAAGAATCTCCTGGTAAAAAAAATCCAAAAAATAAACCGGACTCTGCAAAAATAAAAATAAAAATGCCGAGTAGTCCGATTGTTTTTATTAAAGGTATAATTTCGAAAAAATGCATCCCGGTTCTAAAATTTTAAATTGTTATTAATATTGACCATTTATTTTACTCAAAAATTTAGTACGGGACCAGTAATATTTTGTGGTGTTAAACTCGCAAACTATCTAACCTTACTCCCAGGACTAACTATTACTTCTGGAATAAGAAAAACTGGTTTTTCATCTATGCCATCGACAGCCATCAACATTCCATTACTTTCGTATCCCTTAATAGTTCTTGGTTCTAAGTTTACTATATATAAAACTTGCTTGTTTAGTAAAACATTAATATCTTCATAATATTCACGAATTCCGGAAATAATTTGTCTTAATTTTATTGCACCAGTCTCATCCACTTCATTAAAATCAACCTGACAACATAAAAGCTTGTCAGCACCTGGAACAACTTCTACCCCTTTGATAGTTCCAACCCTTATATCCATTTTTTTAAAATCTTCGTAAGATATCATTCCGATACAAAATTTTAATTTATAATATTTTATCTTTTTGCCCAGTAATCAAAAATTTTGTACGGGACAAGTCCTTTTATTATAGCACTTAATTTTTATTTCTTTTGTCTAAATATCTCTGTAATATTAAAGCGGCAGCAGATGCATCAACCTTTTTACTCTTATAGACTTTTTTCCCGCCTGCATTAGCTATGCTAAAAGCATTGCGTGCAGGTATTTTACGTGCATTATTTTTTTCTTTACCCTCTCTTCCTCTTGCTTCTACTGTCGTCATGAATTCTTTTTGAAAATGTATTGGTAAACCTAATCCCAATAATTCTTTTACAAATTCTTTAATTTCATTCATAATTTTATTTTCTTTTCCGTATAAATCCACTGATTCACCTATTATGATCTCGGCAATACTCTCTTCTCCGCAAATATTATGCACTGAGTCAAAAAGTTCTTTATTGTTTTGTAAAATTTTAAAAGGGAAAGCTAAACGGCCATTTTCATCTGAAATAGCTAACCCTACCCTTTTTGCCCCATAATCTATACCTAGAAATTTAACCATCTTTACATACTAACACCCACTAGTGATTTTCCAAAGTTTACTAATGGGTAGCATAAAAAACTTTTTTCTGATATTATTTTAATATTATGATGAATCAATATATAGGTGGTAATGTTCCTCTTTTAGTAATAATTTTAATAACACTTTGGACTCTTTTTTGGAAGGGTTATGCTGTATGGACAGCAGCAAAAAACAACCACAAGGGTTGGTTTGTAGCTGTGCTAGTTTTAAATACTTTTGGAATAATAGAAATAATTTATTTATTTTCAATTGCAAAAAAGAACTTATCTGACGTAAAAAGAGTATTTTTGCAAATAATCTTACCAAAGAAAGACAAGAAGAAGAAAGAAGAAAAACAGATAAAAGAAGAAATCTAATATAAACTTAAAAAACATCCTAAATGAAGGATGTTTTTTGTTTATTTATTTAGAATTGTTTGTGGTATACTAGATTAGTGGAATATTACAAAAGAAACCCGAATACTAAATGTATTGTATGCAATACAGCAATTTACAGAAAGCCTAGCCAGATGAAAAGGAGTAAGGGGCAAGTTTTTTGCAATATAGTTTGTTATGGTATTTCTCAACGAAAAGAAAAACCATGCGTAGTGTGTAAAAAAATGATTATGTCAAAATTTAATAAAAAAACTTGTGGTAGAAGTTGTGCTAATATACACAGGGCAGGAATAAAATATAAAATTGGAAACCCAAGAAATAAGGTAAAATCTCAACAGGCACTAAAAATTAGATTATTAAAAGAAAAAGGTAAAAAGTGTGAAAGGTGTGAATATGATAAATACGAAATTCTACAAGTTCACCACAAAGATAGAAATAGAAAAAATAACGAAATTGATAATCTTGAGCTCATTTGTCCAAATTGCCATTTCGAAGAACATTTTTTAAAAAACAGCTGGCTAAGGAAAAAGATTGAAAAAGAAATTAAAAAGGATATACTAAGTTAATCAAAGGAGGGTTGCGCCGAATGGTAAGGCACTTGTCTTGAAAACAAGCGGGCGAAAGCCCTTAGAGGTTCGAGTCCTCTACCCTCCGCAAAAGTTTTGCATTACATATTTAAACTTGTGATATAGGTAGTAAGTTTTGAAATTTGCTTTCAAAATCTACTGCCGGGTGATATAATATTTGTATGGACAAATTAAATTGGTCTGCACCAGAATATGATGACAAGCAAAAAAACAATGACTGGTTTTGGGCATTGGGTGTGATTATAGTTGCTGGGTCAATAACTGCAATTATTTTTACTAATTATTTTTTTGCAGCCCTTCTTGTTATAGGTGGTATCCTTTTAGGATTTTTTTCTACAAAAAAACCAGAAATAATAGAATACGAATTAAACAATAAAGGATTAAAAATAAAAGATCATTTTTACCCTTATGAAAAAATTAAAGCTTTCTTTGTCCAAACTGATAGCAAGCCACTACTTTTTATAAAATCAGAAAGATTTTTTATGCCTATCATTTCAATGCCAATAGATTACATGCAAGCTGAAAATATTTACAAAATGATGATTGCAAATGAAATCATTGAAGAAAAAATGTCTGAGCATCCTTATGAAAAAATAATGGAACATCTAGGATTCTAAAATCTACCTAAGGGTAGATTTTTTTTAAAAAAACTGTTAATCTTCAAATATCCTCTCGTCGTTCAATGGATAGGACGCAACTTTGCGGAAGTTGCGATGCAGGTTCGATTCCTGCCGAGAGGACAAATTGTGTAAAGCAGACAAACTGCTTTGTCTGCGGACAATTTGTCGGCCGCAGTAATATTTTATCAGCAGATAAAATGACGAGGCGGGGTCGCGAAAATTTTGAGTGGCGACGAAGAATTATTTGTGACCAAGCAGAAAAATTTATTCATTTCGAACCATCGAAAAGGTATACTGTTCCAGTAAGGAAAGATTCCTGGTGAGGGCACTTTAAACAAAACATAAGTCGAACTTTTAGATATTCTTGATATAATTTAAAAATGGAAAACATAAAAAACACACTAAAGGGTGAACACCTAAAAGGTGGTAATAAAGTTATAATGGGTTGTATTGATGATAAAAATAATCCAAACAAAGAAAACCAATATTTTTTAGATGAATTTAAAAAAAATGCAGAATTTTTAGATTTCAATTATGGAGAGAAGGAGATGAAAGATAAAAATATAAAAACCTCAGGAAAAGAAACTTATTTAATTTCACCCATAAATGAAAAAAATAAATATTCTATTAATTACCTTGATTGTACTGGTGTAATTTTTGTTGGCAAAGATAAAATAACTGGTAAAAATATATCTTGTTTAACTCATCAAAATCCAGAAAAATTTTTAGAAGATGGTGATATTCAAAATGAATTTATCGAAAACTTAAAAAAAACAACAGAAGAATTTAAAAATAGCTGTGAAGAAGGTTCCATTGATATTGTTATTGTTGGAGGAAATGAAGATGATGTAAGCCGACACACAGATAATGCAATAAATGACCATCGAGATGATTTTACGCCAGGAAGAGATAGCACTGACTTTTTAAACATAAAACCTGAAACTAAATATATTAATTCGATTAAGCTTTTAAATTATCAAATATCAAAAATAATTGGTTTTTCACCTGTTATAATGACGCCAATGAACAGGAACTTTTCCACCCCAAATCATTCATTGGGTGTATTTTTTGATACAAAAAACAGAAGGGTATATTTATCAAGACCATATCAAAACAAAAGTATTAAAAATGAACCTTTTGTGGCGTCTGACATAGAAAGCCAAATAAAAAAAATATAAAATATATTATATGCAAATACATCTTACAATTATTGGTTTCGGTACAATGGGCCAAGCTATAGCTAGTGCTATTTCAAAAAATGATAAAAAAATTAAAATTATTGGTATGGATAAAAATAATCCAAAACTACCACTTAACATAAAAGATGTAGAAAAATCTGATTTTATAATCTTAGCAGTTAAGCCGCAAGATGCTAAAGAAGCCATAAATGAAATAAAAAATCATATAAATAAAAAAACTATTTTGATCTCAATTATGGCTGGTTTTTCAATTAAAAAAATAAATGAACTTTCTAATCATAAAAAAATTGTAAGGATTATGCCAAACCTAGGACTTGCTGTCGGTGAAGGAATTACAGTTTGGAAAAAATCTGGATTATCAAAAGAAGAAAATAAAAAAATAAAAGATCTAATAAATAAAATTAGTGAAAACTTTGAGGTTAAAAACGAGGACACAATAAATAAAATTACCGCAATATCTGGAAGTGGACCAGCCTATTTTTTTATTCTGGCGGAGTCATTACTCAATGCTTGTAAAAATATAAAATTAAACAAAAAAGAAAGCATAAAGTTAATAACAAAAACTTTTTCATCTGCTGCTATCCTTGGAAAGGATGGAAACTATACTGAATTAATAAAAAAAGTAGCATCAAAAGGAGGAACGACAGAAGCAGCACTTAAGGTATTGAAATTAAACCATATAACAAAAAAGGCAGTCATTGCTGCCTATAATCGCGCTAAAGAATTAAATAAATAAACTACTTGCCCTCTGCCCAATCTTTCAATTCTTCATATGAAGCTTCTCCGCAAATATATTTCTTAGTTTTAGTATTGTAAAAAAATGGTACACCACCACATAAGTCTTTGTCTATTTCCAGTAAACGTTTTTCATTTTCAGTATTATGCCAAATTTCCAAAGATTCAACCTTAATTCCTTCATCTTTCTCTAAACGCACAACAAAATCATGCATATAAACGCAACAAGGGCATTCTGTTCCATAAAATTCTAAAAGATGTGACATAGTTAGTTATAAAGTAGAAAGTAGAAAGTAGAAAGTAATGACCAAAAAAAATTGTATTTTACTTTATGAACTTTATAACTTTCAACTTTTTACTATTTTATAAGTTTTGATAAACGAGATTTTTTACGAGAAGCATTGTTCTTTTTAATGACTCCCCTCTTGGCTGCCTTATCAATAGCTTGAAAAGTTGTACTCAAAACTTTTTCTGCTTCTTTTTTGTCAGTCTTGGCAATTTTTCTAATATTTTTAATAGCTTCTTTCATCGTTCTCTTAGATTGGTCATTGTAACCCTTCTTGCGAAGTGAACCTCTTATAGCTTTTTTAGCTGATTGTGTAATTGGCATAATTTTTATTGTTTACATTACTTAATTAATATAGTCTAAAGATATCAAAAATACCCCTAAATTGCAACTTTCTTATCTTTATATTATTTGCTACTATAAAAGTATGATTGGAAGCATAAAAGGAAAAATAATTTTAAAAACTGATAAATTTGTCATTGTAGAAACTAATGGGGTTGGATACAAAATATCTATTTCGCCTGATACCTTATCTAAATTAAAAAAGGAAATTGAAAACTTTTTTTTCATCCACACTCACGTGAGAGAAGATTCATTTGACCTATATGGATTTTTAGATTATAAGGAATTAGAATTTTTTGAAATGCTTATTAATGTTTCTGGTATTGGGCCAAAATCGGCTTTAATTATTTTAAGTATCGCTTCGATTGAAACACTCAGAAAAGCTATCGGTACAGGAGATATTTCATATTTAACAAAAATATCAGGTATTGGTAAAAAAACAGCCGAAAAAATAGTCATCGAACTTCGAGACAAAATTGGTGAAGATAGATCTGACATCTCTCTTAAGGGGGAACTAGATGCACTGGAGGCATTAAAATCATTGGGTTACTCCCAATCTGAAGCTCGTGAAGCCTTGAAGGGGGTTACTCCTGATTCTGATACTAATACCAAGATTCGTGAAGCTTTAAAAATTTTAGGAAATAAATAATTATAAAAATAATATAATAAAAAACATTATGGCATGGGAACATTTAAAAGGAATAATAGTTATACTAATAGTATTATGGCTTGTCTGGTTTTTCGCTGGTGGTCCAGAAAAAGGACAAACAGATAAACCGTTTATAAAACCCGCTGCCCCACTAGACACAGGTGAAACATACGGGCCACAATAATAAATTTATATTTTTTAAACATTAAGAATTCTAAATAATGCTACGCCTGTAGCAACGGAAACATTTAATGATTCCTTTTTCCCTAGCATGGGTATTTCTGCAATTACGTCACATTTTTTAATTATATTTTTTGGCAATCCAGTAACTTCCGTACCAACAATAAAAGCATTCTTTTCTTTTAATTTTATTTTTTTGTAGTCAATAGATTTATCATCTTGCTCAATCCCAATTATTAAATAATTTTCTTTTTTAAGTTTATTTATCAAGGACAATAAACTTTTTTTAGACTCCCATAAAACAGTTTCTTCTGACCCTAAGGCAGATTTTGCAATATCACCTCTTTTTCTACCGAAACGATCTAATGGTCCTGGTGTATAACCCACTAAATATATTTTATTAATTCCTACCGCATCAGCTGTGCGGAAAATAGCACCTACATTTTGGGCTGAACGAATATCATTTAAAATTAAAATATTTTGTCTTTCCATTTTTTTATCTTAACATAAATCACTTTAAAAAATTCTTTGCACGCACTTTTTTATGATATGCAATAGCAAATCTATGAGATTCATTATTTGCCAAAAGGATCTGATTTTTATATTTTTGTATTAAAATTTTATCTCCTAATATTCCTTTTGGCTTATGTTTTTGATCTTTTACAACAGAGACTATTGGTATCCTTAGTCCATTCTTTGCAATAATTTTTTTGGCTACACTTATTTGCATTTTTCCACCATCTACTACAATTAAATTTGGATACTGCCACTCAGTATGATTGAATCTTCTTTCTAATATCTCTCTTAGTGCCCCTGTATCGTTCGCCTTACTATTACCCAAAACAGTTCTTCCGCCAAAGGCAGATCCGCCTTTGGCGGAGAATTTTTTATATTCATTTTTAACTATTTCGCCATCCTGAATCACAGTCATCACACCCACCATATTCTGCCCGCTCATATGAGCTATATCATAGGATTCAATACGAAAAAAGTTTAGATGGCTGAAGTTTCTTCCAATTTTTTGCGCCCGAGGGTCCCAACCCGTACTCGGGGAAGGGCGCAGGGACAAAAAATTGGAAGAAACAAAGCCATTACCCTCTTTAATTAAAGCCACATCATTGATGTGTTTTAATGCAAAAATTTGTTTTTTAATTTGATTAGCTTTTTCAAATTCCATTTTTTTTACACAAATTTTCATCTCTTTTTCTAAGTTTTTTAAAATTTGTTTTTTCTTACCTTTAAAAAATAATATTATATTCTTTATGTTGTTTTTATATATTTCCAAAGAACTTGGAATTAATTTTAGTTGCCTATAAAATTCATAATTTTGTTTTTTATTAGAACTTTCATCCACAAATGCAAAAATCCTACGTACTATTTTCAAGGCTTCTTTTAGTTGTGAGCTATTGGTAAATGGCCCAAAGTTTGCAAGTAGAGGAAATAAAGAATTTTTAGAAACGTGTGGGTCCCCTGCCTTTTTGTCTCCGAGGGCGCAGTTTCGAAAATTCTTTATTTCCTCTACTTGTTTACCCCTAATAACCATGACCTTCGGAATTTCCTCATTAGTAATACAAACATAATTAAAACTTTTGTCTGATTTTTCTTTAGTATTATATTTTGGTTGATATTTTTTTATTAATTCTGATTCTAATATTAGGGCCTCAAGCACACTATCGGCCTGCTTCCATTTAATATTATCTGATTGTAAAAGCATCTCAACCAAAATCGGACCTCTAGTTTCAAATAAATCTTTTACAAAATAACTCCTTACCCTATCTCGTAAAGAAGTGGCTTTTCCAACATAAATAACCTGAGTACCTTTTCGAAAAAAATACACCCCTGGAGAGTCTGGAATAATATACTTTTTTAAATTTTGCTTATTCATATTTTATTTACGTAAAACTTTCTTTAGATATTTACCAGTATAACTTTTATTATTGTTGGCTACATCTTCTGGTGTTCCCTTGGCAACTAAGTTTCCTCCACCGACACCACCTTCTGGGCCAATATCTACAATATAATCAGAGCTTTTTATAACATCTAAATTGTGCTCAATTAAAACTACGGTATTACCTTTATTTACAAGCTTATTTAATACCTCTAAAAGTTTTGCAACATCATCATAATGAAGACCTACAGTTGGTTCATCTAAGAGATAAATAGTTTTTTCTAAATGTGGTCGGTATAGTTCACTTGAAATTTTTACCCTTTGTGCTTCACCGCCTGAAAGAGTTGTAGCACTTTGACCTAACTCTAAATATCCAAGTCCAACATCAAAAAGGGTTTGTAGCCGATCAGAAATAGCTGGAATATCTTTAAAAAAAGACAAGCCTTCTTCTACTGTCATTTTTAGGACATCATAAATGTTTTTCTTCTTATATTTTATAGTTAAAGTTTCGTTATCAAAACGTTTACCATTACAAATATCACAAGTCACATATATCGTAGGTAAAAAATGCATTTCTACTGCTATTTGTCCATTGCCTTCGCATGCTTCACAGCGCCCCCCTTTAACATTAAAAGAAAAACGATTGGGTTTCCATCCACGAAGACGTGCCTCTTCGGTAGTGGCGAATAAATCTCTAATATGAGTAAATGAACCGGTATAAGTAGAAACATTAGATCTTGGAGTACGACCAATTGGGGATTGATCAATTAATATAGAACGTGAAAGATATTCAGTTCCAGAAAAAGATGAACAATTGTAAGTTTGAGCACTCCTATATTCTCTATCATAACGAGCACGTAAATTTTTATTTAAAATCTCATACATCAAAGAACTCTTACCAGAACCAGAAACACCAGTGATAGAGGTCATAACACCTAGTGGAATTTCTACATTTAAATTATTAATATTAAAAACCTTTCCACCAGCAATCCGTAGTACCCCTTTGTTCTGCCTCCTTTTTAGTGGTACTTCTATTTTTTCTTCGCCACGTAAATATGCTAAGGTACGTGAATCATTTGTGTTCTTCTTTGTTGTTAATAAATCCTCAAGATAGCCAGACACAACTACCTTACCCCCATGCACACCAGCAAGAGGACCCATATCTATTAAATAATCTGAAGAATAAATAGTATCCTCATCGTGCTCTACGACAATAATTGTATTACCTAAATCTCTTAAATTTAAAAGAGTCTTAATCAAGCGTTCATTGTCTCTTTGGTGTAATCCTATTGTTGGTTCATCTAAAACATATAAAGCACCAACTAAACGTGAACCAAGTTGAGAAGCTAATCTAATTCTTTGTGCTTCGCCACCAGATAAAGTACTAGCTTTACGAGAAAGTTGAATATAATCCAAACCAACATCCAACATAAATTGAAGTCGGGCTTGTATCTCCTTGATGACTGGCAACGAAATTTCTTTTTCTTTATCCGATAATTTTAAATTATTAAAAAAATCTTGTGCCTGTCGAATTGAAAAATCAGTCACAGTTAAAATATTTATATTTTTTTTGTTTTCTCCTATTAAAAAAACACTTAGTGATTCTGGTCTTAGTCGAGCACCATGACATAAGTCACATAATTCTTTACCGCCAAAATATTTTACACCCAACCCCTTACAATCAGGACAGGCTCCATGTGGTGAATTAAAAGAAAAAAGACGTGGTTCAACCTCTGGAAAAGAAAAACCATCATTTTTACAAGCAAACTTCGAAGACATAATAAACTCCTCTTTTTCAATTCTAATTGAAACCAAGCCATGCGATTCAGTTAAAGCTCTTTCTACTGCTTCTGCTAATCTTGCTCTTCCTGTTTCTTTATTATCATTCAATTCGTGTACCGCAAAACGGTCTACTAATACGTCAATATTATGAGCTTTGTGTTTTGAAAGAATAATTTGCTCACGTAATTTTTTAATAACTCCATTTAAAGAAATCTCAGAATAACCCTTTCCCAATAAGTCGTACAATAATTGATAATGTTCTCCTTTCCTCCCACGAATAATTGGAGCAAAAATATTTATATTTGTTTCATTCCACTCTACTCCCATTACCTTTTTATTCTTTTTTTTATCTTTATTTAAAAAATTAACTTTTTCTAAGATAAAATTTACAATTTCTTCATTGGAAAGTTTTTTAATTTCTTCTCCGCACTCTGGACAATGTGGATGTCCTACTCGTGCATATAAAACCCTTAAGTAATCATAAATTTCAGTAATTGTTGCTACTGTGGAACGAGGATTATTTGAGCGTGACTTCTGATCTATAGAAATAGCTGGGGATAAACCAGTGATATCATCTACGTCAGGTTTAGGCATTTGATTTAAAAACTGTCGAGCATAAGAAGAAAGAGATTCTACATATCGACGCTGACCCTCAGCAAAAATAGTATCAAAAGCGAGTGAAGATTTTCCACTACCGGAAACACCAGAAATAACTACCATTTTATTTCTTGGTATTTCAACGTTTATGTTTTTAAGATTGTGCGTCCGCGCACCCTTAATTGTTATTTTGCTTATTGGTTCTTTGTTTTTCATAAATTTAAAATTTAATGGGCTTGCCCCGTAAGAAATAGGCGGTAAAAACCGCCGTAATTTCGTACGGGGGTGTGTATCAATATTTAACTATCTATATTATAGCATACCTATCAACTTTTGACAAAAAAAATTATCTATTCATTCTATTTTTTAATACTACAATTTCGTCTCGCAAAATAGCAGCAGTTTCAAAATCTAATTCTTTTACTGCTTTATTCATTTCTCTCTCTTTTAACTTGATGATCTTTTCATAGACCTGCAAACTACGCACATCGTCTGGAAGCATTATATTTTTTATTGTTTCACTTTCACTAATACTTTTTTTATTTTTATCTTTAATAAAAGCTTTTCTAAATATTTCTAAATCCAAAGATAGCTCTGCATTTACAACCTTACTGTGTTCACTTTCCATTTCTTCAGTAATATCTTTTATTTTTTTAATAATTGTTTGTGGGGTAATTTTATGTTTTTTGTTGTAGTCTAATTGAATGGATCGACGGCGACTTGTTTCAGATATGGCTCTATCCATCGATCCCGTCATAATATCTGCATATAAAATAACTCTACCTAGAGAATTTCGCGCTGCACGTCCAATGGTTTGAATCAGTGAAGTTTCTGAACGTAAAAATCCTTCTTTGTCTGCGTCTAATATTCCGATCAATGCTACCTCTGGTAAATCTAAGCCTTCCCGCAAAAGATTTACCCCAACTAAAATATCTATTTCACCTTTTCTAAATTGAGTCAGAATTTTTATTCTATCCATTGTCTTTATATCACTATGTAAATATTCAGCTTTAATGTTTTTATCTTTAAGATAAGTAGATAAATCTTCTGCCATTTTTTTAGTTAGAGTGGTTGCTAAAACTCTAAAACCTTTTTTAATAGTTATTTCGGCCTCATTAATAAAATCAGAAATTTGCCCAGGGTATTTATTTTGGTTTTGTTTTTGAATATACTTGGAGGAGTATTCGCTGTGGCCAGAAAGTGCTTGCCCTTCCAAGACAGTGTGCGAGCGACGGAGAGCATATTCAGAATCAAAACCTTCAGAAACTGGTCGCACAATTATTTCTGGGTCAACCAAACCAGTAGGACGAATAATTTGTTCGACAATTTGCTCACTTTCACTTCGCTCTTGTGCACTTGGAGTAGCACTAGTATAAATAACTGGACCAATACGTTCAGTAAATTCATTGTATTTTAAAGGTCTGTTGTCTTCTGCTGAAGGTAAGCGAAAACCATATTCCACTAATATTTTTTTACGTGAAGCATCTCCAGCATACATGCCATGCAATTGTGGCAAGGTAACATGTGATTCGTCAATAATAGTCAAAAAGCCAGACTCACCTTTCCCCGAAACCCGGTTTAGTGGTGTTTCCCCTAAACCGGGTTTAGGGGAAGATTTAACTTTTGGAAAATATGATAAAAGTGTCTCTGGTGGATCGCCAGCTTTTTTACCAGATAAGTGCCTAGAATAATTTTCTATGCCGTTACAATAACCAACTTCTTTTATCATTGCCAAATCATAATTAGTTCGACGTTTTATTCTTTCTGCCTCGAGCAACTTACCTTCTTTTTCAAATTTTTTAAGGTGTGTTTTTAATTCTTTTTTTATATCGACTAAAGCTTGCTTAGTCTTTTTATTTTCAGTTATAAAATGTTTGGCCGGAAAAACAAAAATATTTTTTTCTTTGGCTAAAATTTTTAAAGTTATATTATCTACTTTATTTATTTCAGAGATTTTTTCATCAATTATTTCAATTTGAAACATGACTGTCTCAGATACAGGCATAAATTCAACTCGTCCACCTATTGAGCGAAATTGTCCAGGACTCAAATCGGCATTAGTCCTTTCAAAATGAATGGCTACTAATTTTTTTATTAAAGTTAAACGATCCATCTTCATTCCAACTTCTAATTTTAGATTAACTTTTTCATATTCATCTGGGCTACCTAAACCATAAATACAAGATACTGATGCCACTATGATCACATCTCTACGGGTTAAAAGTGCCTGTGTAGTAGCATGTCGAAGCATGTCTATTTCTTTGTTAATCTGAGCATCTTTTTCAATATATGTATCCGAGACTGGCATATAAGCTTCTGGTTGATAATAGTCATAATAAGAAACAAAATAATGCACAGCTGCTTCAGGAAAAAAACTTCTGAATTCTTGAGCCAGCTGTGCAGCTAAGGTTTTATTATGAGCAATAACTAAGGTTGGTTTATTATACTTTTCAATAACGTTAGCCATGGTAAAAGTTTTACCAGTACCAGTTGCTCCTAATAAAGTTTGCTTTTTCATTCCCTTTTTTAATCCTTCCAATAATAAGGAAATAGCCTTTGGTTGATCTCCTCTGGGCTTAAATATATTGTTCAATTTAAAAATTTTCTTTTCCACCATTGCTGTGGGTTGATTTTTAGTCATATTTCATATATTATCACAATATTGCTTAATTTTATCTTTTAGGACTTATGTTGATAAGACTCCTGTTGTATTAAAATTTTTGCAAAATAAATTTTTAGCCCGTAGCTGTTTTGGTAGGTAACAGTAAAATACTTCCGCCCGTAGCTGTTTTGGTAGGTAACAGTAAAATACTTCCGCCCGTAGCTCAGCTGGTAGAGCAGCTCCCTTTTAAGGAGAAGGTCCTCAGTTCGATCCTGAGCGGGCGGACAGCGTAAAGAAAACTCTTCCCTGCGGAAGAGTTTTTAGCTGTCCGAGCCGCAGTCATGTTTTTTCAGCAGAAAAAATAGACGAGGCAGGGTCGTGAAAATTTTTGAGCGGCGGCGAAAAAATTATTCCTGACGACAATGTCCGAGCCGAAGCGCGACTGGTAAAAATTTGCCAAAACTAAAAAATCATATATAATATTTTTATGGAAGAAAATTTAATTAAAGCTAGTATAAAAAAAGTTCCCCCAGCATTTACAACTACTTATTCTGAGAAACACGAAAATAATCCAACTCAAAAAGCCCAAATTGAGAATTTATCACAAGAACAATTGTCTAAAAATATTTTAGATATTTTTAAAGATCACATAACTAAAAATTATATTGGAAAACTATCGCCAGACGATTTAATTAAAACAACAGAAACAATTATGTTAAGAGATCCAGAATCAACCAACGATATGTCTTCAGTAAATAATACTCTTAATTTTGAAGTCACATCAACAATAGGTAAAATTAATGAAGAATACGAAAAAAAACTAAAAGAAGCAATATTAAACTTGAACCCGAAAAATGCATACAATATACATAGTTGGAAAACAGACTCGGGTATTTTTGATAAAAAAGAAAAGGAAATAACCGACAAAACTCCATATAAAGGTTTTTTTGATGGATATCTAATATCTGAGGGTCACTTAAACTAATACAAAGAATTATTTAAATATATAAATAGTTTTATTAAAAGTATTAAAATTAAAAAGCCCGCCTCTTGTGAGACGGGTTTTAAATAAATTAATTTTAAATTAGTTTATTTTTTTAAAAAGAATAATCGGGATTATTATGCAAATCCCCGCGCAGAAATTCAAAAACAAATCCGTTATCGTATGCCAATAATAATTTATTGGCATAGTTTTCTAAACCATTATCATCTGAATTTGAAAGAATAGTTCCACCATTTTTTTTGCCCCTATACCAATAAGAATCGTTTTTAAAATTTTTCAATAAATGCTTATTGATTTTCAAATGATTCATAGTATCTGCGATGCAATCAAGCAGCAATGGAAAAACTCCAGTTCCAGACCAACGACCTAATATAAACATATATGGTAGTCCTTTTAAAAAACCTACCATCAATGGATCTATGTTTCTTAGCCAATTAGGATCACTCCACTCTTTACTTGCCACATCATGATATGGGGTCATAATTGCAACATAATCAAACGTTGCCTTTGCCTTATTCATTATTTTAACAAGAGATGGAGGTATTATATCTTTACCACTAAAGCGTGATAATGGCCTCGTTCTGCGATTATATAGCTGATAAAACCAAGAGTATTCCTGTGAGCCAACACAGTCAGCTAAAAATTTAATAGCATGATCGGGGCTTGGATCACTTTCTGCAGAAAGATCATGCAATCCTTCTTTTCCATTAATAAATAAAACTGGGAAGGCTGTTGTCAACTCCGGCAAATGTTTTACGTCTATTACAGAAGAATAACTAAGCAAATTGTTTTCGTGCATTAAATTAAAAACATCACGCACTTTTTTAAACTGCTCATATTCTTTTTGTAAAGATTCAGCTTGCCCACCAAGACCACTTTCGTTGTAAAGAGCAATATTTTCCTGTATCATTTGCTGCTCAGTATCTTTATCAATGTCTCCAACAATAGAGCATGTTACGCCAAGCGGTGTTAACATTGAGAATGTTCTTGCAACAAAATCTTCTGTTAATCTAACTACATCTTCTGGATTATATCCAGAATTGTTGTTAAGTAAATAACCAATTTGCTGAACAAAATCAAGAAGTGGTTTGTTTTTGGCAGCTTTGTTTTTATCTTCTTCGCTGATTATCTTTCTGTTCTGATGATATGGTGATTTAAGCTTAGAAAATTTCACAACAGCACTTATTCGTCCTTCCTCCGTAGAAAGATCTATTGAATTTTGCACTAGAAAGATTTTTTCTGTTCTAAATCTACCGGCTTTATCTCTATCTGGGTTCAGTTCTGAAAATTGAACAGTTTGTCCAACTTCAAAATTTAAACCTTCAAGAATAGGACAAAACACATCACCATTTGTGGCAATAGTTTCATATCCTCGTTTAATACTATTGATAAATACATAATTTGGGTGAACTAAAGCAATTTTTCCAAAATAATTTTCACCATTAATTACTTCAGGGTTTTCGATGATGATAATTTTATTATCATCTTTTTTTTCATTTGTTATCATTTTTCAGACAGTTTTGAATTAATACTAGTTTCAGACAGTTTTGAATTAATTATGTATTACCAAGGGAATAATATTTACCTCCTTTCGAGATTATTCTTTTTCTTAATAAATTGTTAAATAACTAATTCGATTTATATTATAAACTATTTTAAATAAAAAGTCAATACCACTACAATAAGTGACATTTAAAAACAGTGAATAAAAATAAGGATAAAATAAGCCTTAAGGGCACTATATTCCCTTTATTTTTATAAAATGCTAAAATAAATATACGAAAAAAAATTTAGAAAAAGGTTCCAGTATTATTATTGCTTTAGTGGTTATAGTTTTAGTTGTTTTTGCTTTAAATCATTATGGAATAACCTTTGATGCTGTTGTATCTGCAGTTAAAAACTTTTTTGGAATCTAAATAAAGCCTAAAAGGCTTCTAATATGAATTGTTCAAAAGCAGACTCATCATCGGCTCCATTTTTACGTGCTTCTTGTAATAAGTAAGAAATTTTAGTGGCAAAGCTTTTCAGCTCTATTTCAGAGAATTTATAAAAATTTTTCTTTAATATCATATCCTTAACTTTCCAAAACAAAATACCTATTAACTCTTCCATGCGAACTCCTCTATCCATAGCAAATCTAAAATGCAACCAAAGTTGAAATTTATTTCTATCTGCCAGTGCATCAGCTAATAAAAAATTATTATATTTTTCTTTTTTATCTTTAGGTAATTCAAAAATATTTAGCTCTGCCCTAACCTTTTTAAAAGCATCTAAAATAGGTTTATTTAATTTACTTTCTAGAAAGATAAAATCATTTTGTGATCCGCAAATTAATTCTAGTTTTTCCAAAATAAAATCTAAATGATCTTCCTTTTCAAAAATATTTTCAAAAAAAACTGCACATTTTGTAAAAAATAAACCAGAACCAGAATACAAACTTTCAATTTGGGTTCTGTTAAAATTATTTTTACTTATAAAAAAAGTCTCTAAGCCTTTTGGTAGAAGCTCTATAAATTTTTTATATGCTTTACGCTTAGTTCTATTATCATCACCAGTAAAGAGGTATATCATAAATATTTATAACCTTATGTAATTATTAAAATCTTACTGTTTTTTTATATTCTAAATATGCTTCTCCGTATTTCATTTGTAGGATTTTCTCTTCTTTTTTTAAAAAATATAAACTAGAAATAAAAAAAGATATTAAAGTGAATAGTATTATAAAAATAGAATTGACAATAATTCCAAAAGATAAAAAAGAAAGAAAAATACCTAAGTTGGTCGGATTTCTAACAAAGCGATATGGACCATTCATAAAAGATTTTTTTGTTACCTCTTCTTTGCCAAACTTTTTAGAACTTTTTTGAGACCATAAAATCAAAAGAGAAGCAAAAATAAGTATAAAAGGACTTGTACTTAATAAAAAATTACTAAACAAAAGTTTAATAGGCCAAATAGCACTACAGATGATACCCAGTACTAAAGCAAATAAATATACAGCGTAAGATTGTGCTAATATTTTATGCACCCTTGGTATATTTTTATCTTTTTCTTGTTTGTTTATAAAATCCATATAGTATTAATTGTAGCATATTGTAATATTATTTTTCTACTTTGTGGCCTTTTTTTACTTATTTTACTTCTCCAAAATTATCGCCAAAACCAGAGTGAACTTCGAGCGGTATATCAGTTTTATAGTGTAAATATGAACGCAAAAGAACACCCCCCATTGCATCTTTAATTATTTTTTCAGACTCTTTTAATACACCTTCTTCTACTTGATAAACCAATTCATCATGAATTTGTAAAACCAAATGAGCTTTGTCTAATAAATTAGCTTTTTTTAAATCTTCCTCTGCATACCTAATAGCCAATTTAATAATATCAGCAGCTGTTCCTTGAAAAGAAGCATTTGTGGCAGTTCGTAATGCCATGTTTTTTAAAAATGGAATTTTTGAATTAATATTTGGAAAACTTCTTTTACGACCAAATAATGTTTCTGTATAGGTATATTTCATCGCAAAGTCTTTAACTTCTTCTAAGTAATCTCTTATCCCTGAAAACTGATTAAAATAATTATCATAAAACTTTTGTGCTTCCTCCCTGGTGCTGTCTAAATTTTTTTGTAGAGCAGAAACACCCATGCCATAAATAATTCCAAAATTAATTACTTTTGCTCGGCGACGCATTTCAGAATTAACTTTTTCTATTGGCACACCAAATACAAAAGAAGCTACACCAGCATGAATATCTTTTTTATCACGAAAAATTTGAGTCATTTTTTTATCACCTGAGAGCATTGCTGCCACGCGTAATTCTATCTGACTATAATCGAGCGCTAATAACTTACATCCTTTGGGTGCTATAAAGCCACCTCGAATTCTTTTACCCAGGTCAGTCTTTATTGGTAAATTTTGTAAATTTGGCTCTTGAGATGAAAATCTTCCAGTTGTCGTACCATTTTGTAAAAATTTTGCATGAAGTCTTCCGTCTTCTTTTACCATTTTTGGAATCACATCAATATATGTAGAAAGTAATTTTTGAAGCTCCCTATAAGCCATTATATCTTTAATGATTGGATTATCTTTTTCTAAACCTTCTAAAACTGAAATATTAGTGGAGAAAGAACCACTGGCCTTCTTTTTCTTAGTAGATTTTATGCCCATCTTATTAAAAAGAACATCAGAAAGTTGTTTTGGCGAATTTATATTGAACTCTGTTCCGGCTATTTTATATATTTTATTTGTTAATTTATCTAATTCAATGTGATACTCTTTTGATAAATTTTCAAAATATTTTTGATCAATTAAAATTCCACAATCTTGCATTTCTTTTACGATTGGAATGATGGGCTTCTCTATTTCTTCAAAGACTTTTAAAAGACTCGAGTTTTTCCCGCCATGGGCGGGTCCGCCTAAGGCGGAAAAAATATATTCTCGGGCTTTTTCAAAAGACTCAGTCCGAGCATATATTAAAATATCTTCTAACTTTGGATTAGTTATATCTGAATTAATTAACCATAAAGCAATTGAAGTTTCCTGTAATTCGTTTGGATTTATTAAAACATGAGGGTCATTTTTGGAGGAATCTTCGCTACTAAAAGATGGGCCTTGCCCTTCCAGGATAGTGTGCGAGCGACGGAGAGACTCACTCTTAGGCATTGTTTTATTCTCAAAAAAATTTCTAAGCCTTGCATATAAACTTCTAAATTCAAAAATTAAAAAAGTTTCTTCCACTTTTTTTAAGTCAGCACTCTGCCAAAAAGTTTTTTCTGGTATTTTAAAATCAACTGTTGCATCTAATCTTATCTTAGCTAAAGTTTTAGAAAATAAAGCTTCTTCTTCATTGTCTTTCAAAAGCTCAAAAACTCTAGGGGAAATACCAATTTTTTTAAAAGCTTCTATTCCTTTTTTTAATTGTTTATATATTTCTTCAATTGTTCCAAAATTTACAATTAAATTCGTAGCTGTCTTTTCACCGATACCCTTAATTCCAATAATATTATCTGACGGATCCCCGCGTAATCCTTTATAGTCAGGCAATAACTCTGGTTTGAAATTAAATCTTTTTAAGACTGCTTCTTCGTCATATAAAATAGTATCGTTAATTCCCTTCTTTAGTGTATACACTTGAACTTTCTTATCATCTACCAATTGCATTGTGTCCATGTCACCAGAAGCAATGATCACATTTACATCCTTGTGTTTTTTTAATTTTTCAACAATCGTACCTATTACATCATCCGCCTCAAAACCTGGTGCATCGTAAATTGGAATGTTAAAAGCTTCAAAAATTTGCCTGGAGCTTTTTAATTGTGAAATAAGTCCTTCATCTGCTTTTGCTCTGCCAGCTTTATATTCTTTATAAGCTTCATGTCTAAAAGTTTTTTGTGGTAGATCATAACAAGCCACTATATAATCTGGCTTTAAATCAGTAATTATTTTCATGAGCATACTTGCTAAGCCATACAAGGCCCCAGTTGGCTCACCCTTAGAAGATAAAAACTCTGGCAAAGCATGATAAGCTCGATGAATAATTGCATGAGCATCGAGCAAAACCAAGGTCTTGTTTGCTGTCTTTTTCATTACTAAAAGTATAACACACTATAAACCTCACACTAGCCCTCTCCTGAAAGGAGAGGGAGAAAAATTCAATGTTGTTTTTAAATTCCCCCTCTCCTTTCAGGAGAGGGGGTTAGGGGGTGAGGTTTTTATTTAACTTCAAACTTTCTATGTCCTTCTTTGGTGTGTGAAATTAAAACTTTATGATGTTTTTTAGGGATAGCTTTTATTATTTGTTCTGGCCATTCTATAAATATTAGATGTTCCTTGTTGGCAATAATTGCTTCCCACCCTAAGTGTAATAATTCTTTTTCATTTTTTAAGCGATAAGCATCCAGATGATATAACAGCTTATAGCTTTTAACTTTTAGCTTATAGCTTTTCATAATTACATATGTAGGGCTATTTACTTTTCTTTTAATACCAAGGGACTTCCCCATGGCCTGAGTAAAGGTTGTTTTTCCAGTTCCAAGATCACCATAAAGTCCAACAATAGTAGCTCCATTTTTATTTACCTTTATTTTTTTTAAAAAATATTCTGCTATTTTTTCAGTATCTTTTATGTTTTTTGAAATTTTTTGCATCCCATTAGAAATTTAAAATTTATAATACAAGCCTTTATTTTTTGTCCGTTAAATTTCTAACGGGACAAGTCCAGCTATTTTAACACATTACATAAAAACAAAAACCCCTCTCTTATAAAGAGAGGGGTTTTTGAAATAAAGTTTTTAGTTTAATTTCCTTCTATTTATTGATCTACGAGTAATGTAAACTATCAATAATATTATAAGAAGAAGGAATAACAATCCAAGCAAGCCTAATGAATAAAATCCACTAAGAATTGCTGCTGCACCTAGAGATAGTGAATTACCACCATCTATTACATCATTTAATACATAAGCAATAGCATTTTCTTGCGCTCCATTAGTGTTTGTATAGACAAGAACAGCATTTGTTACAATTTGTCTATTTTCATCTATTTTTGAATTAACTCTACCTTGCAAATAAATAATTCCACTTGCTCCACTCTTTAAGTCTTCTAGTGGAACAGACAGTGTATGAGCATAAGCTGAATATATTCCTCGTGAAGAGTTTGTAAATGTAATTCCCTCTGGGAGAATTATTTGAACCATAGGGTCTTTCAAGGTAACCTTTCCTATATTTTTATAAGTAACAATATATTCAATGACATCTCCTATTCTTATATTAGTATAGTGATTTTCAATCTTAAGCATTATTGGAGAAGCTGCACCAATAACTGTTGTGTTATTGCGAACAATTGTTGTATTTGTAGGTGGAACATATGTTGTGTTGTAAATAGGAGCCACAGGAGCTACTGGCACTGCACAATAATTTCCATTCCAGAATGTACCTGAGGTACAACTTGCGTATACTGTTTTAGCTGCTAGTTGATTAGAATTATTATATAGTCTGAATGTTGCAGTTTTATAAGGCACAGAAAATGAACTAGTACCTGAATTTCCAACACCAACTGTTCCACTGTTATCTTTAGTAACTGCAGAAGTTGCACCAGTTGCAGGGTTTACTGTATTCCAATGAAAAACAATATTACAAGAATTATTTCCAGAAGCTATAAAACAGGAATCGACAGAAGAAGTCAATGTACCACTAGTATTTTGAGCTCCATTGATTGAGATAGAAATTGACCGACTGTCATTTCCATTCGAACCATGAACATTTAAAACATAATAATTGTTATTATAGTTTGGATAGACAATTTTACTTCCACTATGTGAATTTACACTACCTACATTTGAAATATTTGCTGAACTACAGTTTTCTGTATGCCAAGACAAGGTAGCTGATTGTCCGAGAGTTACGTTATTTGTATTAGATGAAAAATTTGTAATATAACAATCATCATCATTGTTGTTATTATTGTCTTCACATTCATCTCCGTTCCAAGAAGTTCCAGAAGAACAGTATGCGTGTACATTTCTTGAAGCTAATTGATTTCCATTGTGGTAAAGTCTGAAAGTTTCAGAACCATATTCAACATCAAATGAATCACTTCCTGAAAGACCAGTGGCTACTGTTCCGTTTCCGTCTTGTGTAACTGAAGAAGAAGAGTTCACTGGATTGTATGTATGCCAATTGAAATCAATATCACAAGAATCATCCCCTTCATCTATATAACAAGAGCTTGCAGAAGTAAGTGTACCAGTTGTATTTTGCTGTATGTTGTTTACTGAAATTGTAACTGACTCAGTATCACTTCCATAAACACCTGAAGCATTTAATACATAAGTAGTGGTACTATTTGGATAAACATTTTGACTACCCGAAAGACCAGTAGAATTTAAATTAGAAATACTCACATGAGTACAGTTGTTTGTGCTCCAAGACAAAACAGAACTTTCTCCCTGATTTAAATTTGTATCACTTGCAGAAAAATTTGAAATTGTACAATTTTGAGCACTTTGATTTGATCCAACCTTGAAACTTACTACCACTGAACCTTGATGGTCCCAACCTGGTAAAATAGTTCCATTGCCTAAAATTTGCCCGCCTGAGTTCATGATAGATGAACCATATTGAGTATAGTTATAAGTTTGATCTGGCGCCCAGTTTGCAGAAACAAAAGTTAGTGTTTGTGGACTTGTGGTGTAAACAGTAACTGAACCAAGATTCAAACTTCCTTGATCTGATGTAATTTTTCCAGTAAAACTATGAGAAGTAGAAGCAACAGTAGAAGAAGGATTTGAATTACTCAAATAAACTCTAGTGTTGGTTGCAGTCACTCCTGGCGCATTAGTCATATCACTTGAATTGTGATAATAAATTCTGACATTTACCCACTCTCCTGGTTGTGCGTTTATGGTTGGAGATGTTTGCCAACATGGATTATTTATTCCATTAGTTGTAACTCCATCCGTTGCAATGGTCGCAATAGTAAGACTTTTACAGTCATTACTTGCTCCATTCCAAATGCCTGCTGCGAGAGCACTTTGACCTCCCACTAACAAAAACCCTAGAGATAAAAACATTATTATTTTTTTCATATTTTTTTTCATATTTTTTCCGCAAAAGCGGTATTTATTTATAAACATATTATCAATATATTATATCATATTAATGATAAAATGTAAAGCTCTATTAATTATACTATAAACTTTTAACATTTACTTAAATGTTCAAAGCTTAATAATATGGTGAAGCAAAAACAATTCCTTGCTCATGCTTCACCGATTTTTTTAACCCTTATCTTCTGTTATGCCCACCAGATGACCTGGAGGCTTGTTGTTGCCTGGGCTGTTGCTGTCTCTGATGAGACTGCTGTTGTCTAGGCTGCTGTCTTTGTTGCTGTGGCCTGCCAACATTTTGGTTCTGTCTCTGGTGAGACTGAACATTATTCTGTTTCGGTGGCCTGTTCTGTTGTCTAGCACCAATATTTTGGTTCGGTCTCGGTTGAGACTGAACATGTTGTTGTTGAGGTCTGTGTGAATTTTGGTTTGCAACCAAAACATTACTGTTTGGATTGTAACTTCTACCTCCACCAGTTCCTGCAGGACCATCAGTGTTACCTGTTGCTCCATGAGGACCACCATCTCTGCCAGCAAAACCTGAAGCACCAACTGGACCACCAGTAAAACCAGTAGAACCTGTTGGTCCACCAGTTGAACCAGTAAAACCTGAAGCACCAATTGGACCACCGGTATTTCCAGTGAATCCTGTAGCACCTGTTGGGCCGCCTGTTCCAATAGGACCAGGTGCACCAGTTGGACCAGTTGGACCAACAGGACCCTGAGGACCTTGTTGACCTTGATAACCAGCTTGTCCCTGATAAACAGGAACACACATTGGCTGCATCATCGGTGCATAGTACACAGATTGCTGTTGCTGATATTGTTGTTGATAACGTTCTTCGTAAACGTTAACCTCAACTGTTTGATAATTATAAACAGTATCAGTTTGGTTTACTGTAAAAGTATTTTTGTTGACAATAGTGTCAACTTTCTCAACAACAATAACTGGTTTATCTTTGGGCTCAGTCTGAGTGATTACTTCAATCACCTGATCAACCTTTAAGAGATTCATGCAGATGGTTTTGTAAACCACCAAATGGCATTTTCCGTAATGGAAAACACCAACTGCTCCGTAAAAAGATCTCTGGTCGAAAAAAAACTCAACTTTATTACCAACATTTTTAGAGTTGATAAATCCTTTCAGTGAAACAGTCGAATCCCTAACCTGGTCGAGTGCCCAGCTTATATTGGCCTGGGTGAGAACTAAACTCTCTCCAGCAGCAACTAAGCCACTATTGAGAATATTAATAAACTCAACACGCCAACTAGCAGATAGTTCAGTACTAGACAAGGCAAAGTTTTTAACTTCAGTGGTTGTGTAACCACTTTCGTTATAAAGCTGTATCGGGCCTTGGCCGTTTATTGTTTTAACTAAAGTTAAAGACAATAAAAAAAGAAACATTATTTTTTTCATTTTTTTTGGTTTTAGATTGTTATTTCAATAGTCTAAAGCGATTAAACCTCTGAAATAACAACCTAAAAACCAAATTTCGCAATGAACAACCTCTAGCTAATATGATAGCATAACTCAAGCAAAAAGTCAACCCCGTCACTCGCGAGTGATAAGGTCAAGCTTTTTCCCCCTCTCCTTAATAAGGAGAGGGGGTTAGGGGGTGAGGTTCTTCCCTCCCTGACAAGGGAGGGGTTTGGGGAGGGTTTTAAATTTTAAATACAAAAATAATTAAAAAATATTTTTATGCGATACTCGGTAATAGAATTTTTTTGCTAAAAAACTCACTACCGAGTATAATTTATTTATGATCGACTTTGATGAAGAAGAACAAATAAAACATCTTGATGAAATTCATAAACAAGAAGAAGAAGAATTAGTAGCAATACTAGCTCAATCAAAATATAATCTCCCTTATATCAACTTGGCTAGCTTAGGAATAGACAACGAAGCCCTACGAGCAATATCTGAAAAAGAATCTCGCGAATTGAATGTGGGTTGTTTTAAGCTTTCTGGTAAAAATATTTTTATTGCATTACGCTCTCCTTCTCCTGAATTACTTGGTAAATTAAAAGACATAATGCAAAGACAGGACCTTGTGCCTAGTTTTTATATGGCATCACTTGCTAGTCTGACTAAAGTTTGGAATAGATATAAAGAAATTTCTTTAGCTGAAAATACAAAAATAGGAGGATTGGATATTTCTGGAGAAGTATTAAAAGAAACAGAAAAGAGTGTTAAAAAAATGCAAGATATTGGGATTCTTATTGAAGAAGCAATGAAAGGAAATCAGATTCATAAAATATCCAGAGTTCTTGAAATAATTTTAGCAGGAGCTATTTCCATTAAAGCTTCTGATATACATATCGAACCAGAAAAAGAAAATAGTAGACTTAGACTTAGGCTAGATGGTGTACTCCAAGATGTAGCTTTTTTTAATTTAAATATTTATCACTTGCTTAATTCGAGAATAAAACTTTTGTCTGGGGTAAAGCTTACTTCTACAATTGCTCAAGATGGGCGCTTTAGTATTATGGAAGAAAACGAAGAGATAGATATTAGAACCTCTCTTATCCCTGGGGCATATGGTGAATCAATTGTTATGCGTATATTAGACCCAAAGACCACCCAACATACATTAGAAGAAGCTGGAATAGAACCATTTCTTTTTTCTATTATTAAAGAAGAAATATCAAAACCAAATGGCATGATTTTAGTTACTGGTCCGACTGGTTCTGGAAAAACCACTACATTGTATGCATTTTTAAGAAAAATTTATTCTACTGAAATAAAAATAATTACAGTTGAAGACCCTATTGAATACCATCTACCAGGAATTACTCAAACACAAACAAATGATGAGAAAGGTTATACTTTTCTGGAAGGGCTTCGCTCTGTTTTAAGACAAGATCCAGATGTAGTGATGGTCGGAGAAATCCGAGATTCTGAAACTGCTCGTATTGGAGTCGAAGCAGCACTCACTGGTCATATGGTTTTCTCAACACTACATACCAATAATGCAGCTGGTGTCATTCCTCGTTTGATTGATTTAAATGTAAATCCAAAAATTTTAGTATCTGCTTTGTCTTTATCTATTGCTCAGCGTTTAGTAAGAAAACTCTGTACATTTTGTAAAAAAGAGACCGTACCAAACGATGAAGAATCCAAAACTATTAAAATGATAATGGATAATATAAAAGAAGAAGGAAAAAGTTTGACCAATTACAATATTAATCCTGATGCTCCAATAAAAATATTTTCTCCTATTGGCTGTGAAAAATGTAATATGCTAGGTTACACCGGACGAATAGGAATTTTTGAAGCAATTAGAACTGATGAAGCTATAGAAAAAATAATTCCAGAAAATCCAAGTGAAAGAGAAATAAAAAAAGTAGCTGCCACTCAAGGCATTCTCTCTCTACGCCAAGATGGTATTGTAAAAATATTAAATGGAATTACTTCATTTGAAGAAGTGAAAGGTGTAGTTGATTTGAATGAGAAATAACCCTTCGACAATGCTCAGGGTAAAATAAAAAAGCCTTAATCTCCAAACAATCCTTTTAAAACTGAGTCTCAAAAGTAACAAATTTTTGAAGGATGGCACCAGCGAACTA
>JBAYME010000004.1:0-28048 GCA_041663725.1 Minisyncoccota bacterium
ATGGGAGCAAAAGAGGTAGGTGGTACATCTATCGGTTTTTCTCCTGCATTGAATGAACGTGAGCATGTAGAGACCTATAAATTACCACTTGATTACATGGATTTAATCGTTTACACAGGTTTTGGCTATCCAGGTAGAGATTTATTGCTTACTCGTTCTTCTGATGCAGTTATTTGTGGTTGTGGGCGCATAGGTACTATTCATGAGTTTACAATAGCATTTGAGGATGATAAACCTATTGGTATTTTTGAAGGACCTTGGGAAATGGACGAAGAATTAAAAGGAATAATAGAAAAAGGGCATCGTCCAAATGCGAAGATAGTTAGTGAGTCTGATCCTAAAAAAATGATTGAATCTGTCATGGAGTTAGTCAAAAAGAATAAAGTAAAAGAGTATAAAATTAGTTAATAATTACTTTGTTCATGAAAAATTTTACAAAACTAAAGATTTTTAGATTTTTTCTTTATATATTTGCAATAATCGGTTTTATCTTTTTTATTGTTTTTTTAGCTATGCAATTTAGTCTTTTAAATGTCCGAGGTTCTTCATCGGAGCGTAATTCTTATTTTAATATACAAAAAAATATAAATAAAAATGATAATAGTGGAAGTTTGAAAATAATCTGTCAGATAAATAATCTAAGTAAATATGCTCCATCAACTTCTATTAATATTTATAAAACCTTAATCCAAGGAGGGGATACGGTATTGCTGAACAGAATGCTTTATATTGCATCACAAAGATTTTTAAATAATAACAATTTTATTAAAAATTTAAATAATTGTGAGAATGTCACACAAGCAGAAATAAATTTACCAATCTCATCTTATGTTTGGGCTGACACCGATGAGTGGAATTTAATGAAAGAGGTTTTTACAAGAGACCAAGATATCATAAATAAAGCAGCTCATGATGCAAATGTTTCACCACGAATAATTTTGAGTGGAGTAATAGGAGAACAGTTTAGATTTTTTACTAGCCGTAGAGAATCTTTTAAGGGTTATTTTGAACCTTTAAAAATATTAGCATCTTTGTCAAAAGTTTCTTTTGGAATTGCAGGAATTAAACCGAAAACTGTTCGGCTTATTGAAGAGCATTTGAAAGACATTAATTCTCCATTTTATCTAGGTAAAAATATGGAGAATATCGTAGATCATCCAGATGATGCAAATCTAGAAGCTGATAGATTAAATAGAATTACTGATGTTCAAAATCCTTACTATTCTTATTTGTATGTCGGTTTATATATGAAGCAAATAGAAGCACAATGGGCGAGATCCGGATATGATATTTCTAAAAGTCCTGGAATTTTAAGCACATTATATAATTTAGGTTTTTATTATTCAGTACCAAAATATAATCCACAAATTGGTGGAGCAGAGATAAATATAAATGATGTAATTTACACCTTTGGTGATTTAGGGTATGAGTTTTACTACTCAGGAGAGTTGGTAGATATTTTTCCACTAGTCTCTAATTAATTTTATTAAATAAAAAAATCCCCAGAAGGGGATTTTTAGAAGTTCTTTTTATTTTAGATTGGCTAGGACTTTAGCGAATGTCGCAGGGTTGTTTTCTGCAAGATCAGCTAAAATTTTTCTGTCTAATTCTATCTTCTTTTTCTTTAATGCAAAAATCATTTTTGAATAAGACATACCAAGCTCGCGACTTCCGGCATTTATCTTTATATTCCACAATTTTCTATTGTGAGACTTCTTGTCTTTACGGTGAGCGAAAGAATAGTTTCCTGCGTGTAATAACGCCTCTTTTGCTTGTCTTTCTTTTGTGCTACGACCATGTCTAAAACCCTTAGTTTGTTTTAAAACACTTCTTCGTCTCTTTAATGCATGTACTCCTTTTTTTACTCTTGTCATATTATTAGTTAAAAGTTTATAAAGTTTATAAAGTAATCAAGTGTTAGCTGAAAGGTAACAGGTGACTTTTTGGTTTATTTTTGATTACAAAATTTTGACCCTTGCGACCAGCTAATTGTGTTTTGCGTGATTGTTTTGCATTAAAATGATTAAATCCTGGTTTACGGGAAAGTATCTTACCATTTTTGGTAATTTTTAGTCTTTTTGAAAATGATTTGTTTGTTTTCATAATATTTTATGGCGTTAAGCTCGTAGTTTGTGGCATTAATCTCGTAGCTATTTTGCTTTTTCTATTGTAATAAATAAACCTTTTGGACCTTTTTTATAACCATCAGAAATTTTATAATCTTCTGTAATTAAATGTAATACTCGATTTAATCTTTCTCTTAAAAATTTTTCATCCATATATTTTGCACGCCCAGCTAAGAAGAGTTCTACTTTAATTCTGTGCCCTTCTTTGAGCCAACCTGAAGCAGTTTTAGCTTTGAGCTCTAGGTCATGATCACCAGTACCTATTTTTATTTGAATAGATTTGGTCTCACTCATTTTTGCTCCAGCTTTTGCTTTTTTCAATCTTTTACTTGTCTCATATTGATACTTACCAAAATCCATTATCTTTGCTACTGGTGGATTTGCATTTGGTGATATCTCAATTAAATCCATATCTCTACTTTGAGCCATTTCTAGTGCATCTTTAATACTTAAAACCCCAATACTTTGGTTTTTATCATCGAGAACCCTAAGTTCACTAGCTCGTATTTGATTGTTTATTCTTTCACGCAATTGATATAAATTAAACTTTACTTACAAGATTTTAGCTTATTCAGTCTTTAAAGTCAACCCTATTCGGTCACGAGTGACAAAATAGACTTGGCCTCATTAAATAGTGTATTAACTCTTTCTTCCGTTTTTGCTTCACCAAAAAGACGAATTATTGGCTCTGTTATTGATGGGCGTAAATGTATCCAAGATTTATCGTTAAAATCTAGTCGTAATCCATCAACTTCATTTATTTGAGCTAGAGAAAAGTGTGTTTTTAATTTTTCATATATTTCGTTTAAGTTTTTTCCACTTACTGGCCATTTATCTCTTTTCATAAAATATTTAGGTAGTGTCGCTACGCACTCACTAACTGTTTGATTTCGTTCAGCTAAAAGCTCTAGGGCTAAAGATAAGCTAACAAAACCATCTCTACTTGTATTTATTGCAGGATAAATAACTCCACTCGTACCCTCACCACCTATGATGGCATTTTGTTTTTGTATGCCCTCTAATACATTAGATTCACCAACTTTAGTGCGAAAACATTTTCCACTATATTTTTCTACAATATCTGAAACCATACTAGAACTTGAAAGGTTCATTACCACATTTTCGCCAGGATTTTTAGAAAGTATATTTTCTACACCAAAAGCTAATGTGTAGTCTTCAGAAATAACTTTTCCATTTTCATCTACAAATACAACTCTATCAGCGTCAGGATCATGGGCAAAACCAATATCTGCACCAACTTCTTTTACTAAGCGACCGATATCTTCTAAATTTTCTACTGCTGGTTCTGGTCGATGAGCAAATTTTCCATTAGGAACATTATTTAATGCTATTAATTCAGCATTTAATTGTTCAAATAAATATGGATCTACTACGCAAGCCGAAGCATTTATCATATCAGCTACTACTTTAAATTTTCGGTCCCTAATTGCTGTAACATTTATATTCAATAGAATCGCATCAGTATGTTCTTTTGTAAAATTTGGTAAGTCAAATTGTTCAGGTTCTATGTTGGTATTTTCTTTATGTTCAATATCTATATCTTGTTCAAGGTATTTTTTAATTATTCCTACTTGAGCTTCATTAGTTAAGAGTGCCTTATTTGTCACGAATTTTAAACCATTGTATTCGGTTGGGTTGTGTGAAGCAGTAATAATAACAGCTCCATCATAGCTGTGTTTTTTGACTGCAAATATTATTGTCGGCGTTGGCAGGATGTCTCCATCAATAGCTGTAATATTTATTTTTTTTAACTCTTTTATAATTATTTGGGCTATTTCTTTGCCACTTTCTCTACCGTCTCTACCAATTAAAATAATAGGATTTTCTTTTTTTGTATCTTCTTTTGTAAACTTACCGAAAGCATTAATAAAATTTTTAACTATATCTGGTGTTAAACTTTCTCCCCAGATGCCTCTATATCCTGTGACTTGAAGTTGTGGTAGTGTTTTCATATATTATTATTTTAACATAATAGATTTTAAATAAAACCTTTTTATAAATTCTTTCAAGTGTTAATATATAAATATGGCTAATTATGCGGAAAATAGAAAAATGAGATTTGACTACGAGATACTTGAGAAATATGAAGCAGGTATTGAGTTAATAGGGCAAGAAGTTAAATCAATTAGGGGAGGGCAGATGTCTCTTGAAGGTTCTTTTGTTATTGTTCGAGGCGGCGAAGCGTTTTTAATTAATTCAAATATAACACCATATCAAGTAAAAAATGCACCGAAAGATTATGATCCACTTAGAAATCGAAAACTTTTATTAACAAAGAAAGAATTGAACGAATTAGCAGAAAGTGGAAAAAATAAGAGTTTGACAATTGTGCCAATGTCAGTGTATAATAAAGGTAGAAAAATCAAAATAAATATTGCTTTAGCAAAAGGAAAGAAAAAATTTGATAAAAGAGAAAGTATAAAAAAACGTGATACCGATCGAGAAGTAAGGAGAGAATACAAAGGACGTTGAAAACTGAAAAGTAGAAAGTAGAAATGCCCATTCGACTCACTTCGTTCGCTCAGGGCAAATTTGCTTCGCAAATTTGGGGATGCCAGGCATAGACAGTTGGCCTGACGTACAAGATGCATACCGAGAATGAACGTAATCTCGTTAAAATTCGTTTAAATGTTAATTGCAAAATTGACTACTAAAATAAAAGATGCTGTTTCTCCATACTTCGGTATGAAGGACTTCGCTTTTGTTCCAGCTTTCGCGTAAGCCTAACTGGTGTCTCGTCCATAGACTTCCGATATATGGATTGAGGCATAATATTATCGGGATAGGGAATAGAGTGTCTCGACTATTTTCCAAAACATAGAGAATCGATTAAAAAATATTTCGTACACTTAAGAATTTTTTAATTTAAACAAAAAAGTGTACTAAGTATGTAGATTTCTTTACGTTAACCTTCTGCACACGGGTTCAATTCCCGTCATCTCCACTCGACTCGCCCTTTTAGATGGCTCGCTCGTGGTAAACCACAACAATTCAATTAAGAAGATAATCGAATTATGGCAAATATAAAAAAATCTGAATTTTTATTCAGATTTTTTAGGGCGAGGCGAGTGCCCTGAGCGACGAGTTGAACGAGGAGTCGAATGGGCATATAATTATATTATGTATTTTGTATACATGATAAAAAATCATTTTGGAAAATTATATGTTGGGATCACAGAAAATCCAGAACGCAGATTAAAAGAACATAATTTAAATATTGGTGCTAGTTTTACAAAAAATAAAGCTTTACCCCGAGCTAGCTCGAGGGGGAAGTTTCATATTGTATTTTTAGAAGAACAAGAAAATTTAGCTAGTGCCAGAAAAAGAGAAATTCAAATAAAAAAGTGGCGGAGGGATAAAAAAGAAATACTGATTGATTTATATAACAGGGGAATAAATACAAAACAAAGCTAGTATTATATTTGTGAGTAAATTATCCGTGACCAATTTCGGACATTTTTTCCTTATTTTATAAGGCTTTTTATTGTTAGCTATTGACTTTTGTCATTATTTATTATATTCTCTAAAGAATTAAGGTTCCTTGATATTGAGATTTTAGTTGTGGAGGTTAGATTAATTTTTTAAGTTTCTTGTCGGGGATTTAAAAAATTAATTTAACTTTTTTATTCACAATTAAAACTAAAAATAACATGACAACAAATGACTTAATCAAAAAGTTGCAATCACTTCCTATAAAAAAACTTATGGGTGAGTTTAGGATTGGTAATAAAGGTAATTTTCAGGATTGGGATTTCGAAGATTTGGAAACCTATCTAAAGGAAGAAAAACCATATATAATCTTAGATATAGATGGAAGTCCACTAAGAATCAATATTGATTCTGTAAATATTTTTGATGGAGATGCTCCAAGAGAATTAAAAGAAATATATTTTTTGGTACCAGAACCATCACTATTAATAATTTTACGGACAACAGAAGGTTGGCCTTATTGGTATGGTGGAGGAGAATATATTGCAGAAATAACAAATTTTTAATGAAACCTGCTTTGTAGAAAGGAAAAACCCTTTTAATCTGCAAAGTGGGTTTTTCTTTTATTTAATTCCTATCTTGTTATACCTAAAAGGGAAGTTATATATGTTATTTATAGATAATTTATCTAGACTAGTGTGATGTTATGTTAAAGTTGACAATTTCTTATTTTATGTTAATCTTAAATCAAATTTAAAAACTTAATAAAAATGAAAAAAATTTTTCTTTTTCTTTTGTGCACAATGGCATTATTTGCTAATGCACAGCAGGCAGATTCTTTAAAAGTAGAATCAGAAAAAAAATGTTGCGGAATAAAAACCAAGATAGGGTTTATGTTGAATCCTCAAGGTGTGGTTATTTTTGAAAAAAAATCAGAGATTGGATATGAAATTCCTACCTTTTTGATTTTCAGTGTTGAACAAGATAATATATCTTTAACACCGTTTTACTCTCTTTTGACCAATGGCTTCGGCGGGTTTATTGAATACAAATTAAAAGAAAACATTGCATCATATGTAGTTATGTCTCAAAATAAAAAAGAAGATGATTATTATATGGGTATTGGTGGTTCTATAAAAACAGAAGAAAAATTCGCTTCAGTTTTTGTAGAGCTTGGCTATTCATTTAAAAAAGAAAAACCATTAATCTCTGCTGGTGTAGCTATACCATTATGTTTTATTTTAAATTAGTATAATTATGCAGAAGAAAGAAGTAGTATGTTTATCATGCAAAAAAACAGTTGAAGTAAGTTTAGTATCTTATGGGTTTGGTCACATAGCACCTTGTCCACATTGCAAGCAACTAGCTTACAATGGTGAGTAGATAAACAGAACAAAAAACGTAAACACTCTTAATTAGAAATAGTTAAGGGTGTTTTTTATTTAACAATTTTCATTTTTTATGTTATATTTTACAAATGGATTTTAATTTAATGAATAAAAAAGATATGCCCAAAAAAGGGAAAAAAGGAGGAAAAAAATCAAAGTTTTCTGGTAGTATTGCTGGAGCACTTTTAGTTTTTATGCTTTTAACAGCTCTATATTTATTAGTTTCAGGTACACCTAAAAAAATTGAGGAAGTTTCAATTTCTGATTTAGCTAAAAGTGTCAGTGCTGGTGAAGTTAAAAAGATACAAGTAGAAGGGGGAGAGCTAACTATAACTTATCAAAATGATGAAATTAAAAAAGCAAAAAAAGAAATTGAATCATCTTTGTCTCAAACTCTTTTTAATTATGGAGTAAAACCAGAAGCATTATCTAGTACTCAAATCGAAGTTACTGCTGATACTGGTTTTATGTTTTGGCTAGGAAATATTTTACCATTCCTTTTACCTATTTTATTTATTGTTTTTTTCTTTTGGTATTTATCAAGGCAAGTAAAAGGGGCAGGGATGCAAGCTTTTACTTTTGGCCAATCAAAGGCCCGTATCACTGATCCAAATGATAAAAATAATAAAGTAACATTTAAAGATGTAGCTGGTTGCAAAGAAGCGAAAGAAGAATTAAAAGAAATTGTAGATTTTTTGAAAAGTCCTAAGAAATTTTTAGATATCGGTGCTCGTATTCCAAAGGGAGTTATTTTAACTGGAGCCCCTGGAACAGGAAAAACACTATTGGCTCGAGCAGTTGCCGGGGAGGCAAGTGTCCCATTTTTTCACTTATCTGGTTCAGAATTTGTGGAAATGTTTGTAGGAGTCGGAGCTTCTCGTGTTAGAGATTTATTTAAAATGGCAAAGAAGGCTGCACCAGCAATTATATTTGTCGATGAAATAGATGCTATTGGAAGAACTCGTGGAGGTGGTTTTGGTGGAGGAAATGATGAAAGAGAACAAACTTTAAACCAAATATTAGTGGAGATGGATGGCTTCGAGCCAAATGACAAAGTGATTGTTATGGCAGCTACCAATAGACCAGACGTATTAGACCCGGCATTAATTCGTCCAGGACGTTTTGACCGAAAGGTGATTTTAGATTTACCAGATAGAGCAGATCGAGAAGAAATTCTTAAAATTCATGCAGTCAAAAAACCATTAGCAGAAGATATTAATTTGAAATTAATTGCTGAAAGAACCCCAGGATTCTCTGGTGCTGACTTATATTCACTTATGAATGAAGGTGCTATTTTAGCAGCACGAGAAAATCGTAAAAAAGTTTTTCAATTTGATTTAATTCGAGCAATAGAAAAAGTGATGCTTGGTCCTGAGAGAAAAAGCCATTTATTGTCTAAAAAAGAAAAAGAAATTACAGCATATCATGAAGCAGGTCACGCATTGGTGGCATCCGTATTACCAAATGCTGATCCAGTACATAAAGTTTCGATTGTGGCTCGTGGAAATGCAGGAGGTTATACCTTAAAGTTGCCACTTGAAGAAAGACGCCTACAGTCTAAAAAAGAATTTATTGATGATATAGCAATGTCTTTGGGTGGATATGTAGCTGAAAAAATGATTTTTGGAGATATTACCACTGGACCATCTAGTGACTTACAAGTTGCCACAAATTTAGCTTATGCAATGGTAACTCGTTGGGGGATGTCTGATTTAATAGGTCCAGTTGCTTTTACTGGGGGTGGTAGAACCCAATTTGGTGAAGTTGTCGAAAAAGAATATTCTGAAAATATCGCAACAAAAATAGATACAGAAGTTTCTAGAATCATAGATGATGGTATCAAATCAGCAGAAAAAGTTTTGACTGAATATAAAAAAGCATTAGATGCAATTGCAAAGAAGTTAATTGAAGTTGAAACATTAGAGCGTGATGAATATGAGAAAGTTATAGTTGCTCATGGTATAGTCCCTAAGAAGATTGAAGAAATCGAGCAGAGTAGTCTTGCGTAGAAATAGTATTGAGTCCTTACTCAGTTTACTAAATTTATTAAAATATAAATTGCATTTTAACCTTATTTTGTTATAGTTATTACTGACCACCCGTCCTTAGCTCAGTTTCCGCCAGAGGCGGACCAGCCTTTGGCTGGGGTTAATTAATAAATTTATGTTTTGTGTATATGTATTAAAAAGTTTAAGAAATAATAAAAGATATATTGGTTATACTGGTAAGTCAGTAGAAGAAAGATTAAGAGAGCATAATTCAGGAACAAATATTTTTACAAGACAAAACAAACCTTTTGTGCTAATCTACAAAGAAGAATATTCAATAAAAAGCGAAGCAATAAAAAGAGAGAAATTTTTAAAATCTGGAATAGGAAGAAAATTTTTAGATGATACCACCCGTCCTTAGCTCAGTTGGTTAGAGCACGGAGCTTATACCTCCGGGGTCCTAGGTTCGAATCCTAGAGGACGGACAAGAAAAAAGTTTATGATTTGTTATTCAAAATGAAACTCCCCAGCTTTTTCATGTACTTTTTCTTTTAGTAAAGGATATTTTATTAGTTCTGGATCTTTTTCTATTATCTTGATTGCCTCTTCTCTTGCAGCTTGAACCATTTTAATATTTTTTATAGCTTCCATGCCTAGATCGGTTATGCCCCATTGTTTAGTTCCTCCTAGTTCACCAGCACCACGAAGAGTAAGATCAAGTTCAGCTAATTCAAAACCATTTTTAGCAGTTTTAAGAGCATTTAATCGATCGATAGTTTTTTGACTTTTAGCTTCTGCAAAAATATAACAAAATGCTTGATGATTACTTCTAATCACTCGTCCACGAAGTTGATGTAGTTGGGCGAGTCCGAATCTTTCTGCGCCCTCAATTATTATTATAGTAGCATTTGGTACATTTACTCCGACTTCTACCACAGATGTGGCACATAAAATATCTATTTTTCCATCAGTAAAATCTTTCATCACTTTATCTTTGTTTTGTTTGGTCATCTTTGAATGAAGTACCCCTATTTCATATTCTGTAAAAATTTCTTTTTTTAATCGTTTAGCTTCTGCTACTACAGACTTGGCTTGAACCGACATTTCTTTTTCTGGATCTGGCTCATATATTCGTGGGCAAATTATATATAATTGCCTACCATTTTGTAATTCCGCTTTTATTTTTTCATAAGTGTTTTCACGTTTATCTGGAGTGATTATTTCTGTAATAATTTGTTTTCTACCCATTGGCATTTCATCAAGTAATGATAAATCTAAATCACCATAAATAGTCAAAGCTAAAGTACGGGGGATTGGAGTGGCAGTCATTGAAAGTAGATGTGGAGCTATTCCATCTTTGCGAATTAATTTTCTTCTTTGGTTTGTTCCGAAACGATGTTGTTCATCGATTACAACCAATGCTAGATTTTTAAATTTAACTGTTTTTTGAATTAGAGCATGGGTGCCAATCAAAATAGGAATTTCTCCATTGGCTGTCCATTTTAAAAGCTGAGCTCTAGAAATGTCAGTCCAGTTTTTTGCACCCAAAGATATATCTTCCGTCGCTCGCACGCTATCTTGGAAGGGTAAATTTGTTTTGGTCGTAGCGAATACTCCTCCAGATACATCTTTCGGCGCAAAAATTTTTTGAGGAACCTTCGAAGGAAATTTACGACAACCAGAACCAGTAATGAGCCCGATGTTGATTGGCAAATGTCTAAAATATTGTATAAAAGATTCAAAGTGTTGGCTGGCAAGAATCTCGGTTGGTGCCATATAAGCGACCTGTAAGTTTCCAAAGTTTTGTCCATCGGGTTTCTGCCTTACTGTTATATAAGCAGCGGTAGCGGCCACAGCAGTTTTTCCAGAACCGACATCTCCCTCAAGAAGACGAGACATTGGAAAAGTTTTACCCATGTCTTCTAAAATTGTATTAATAGATTTACTTTGTGATAAGGTTGGCTTGAAAGGAAAGCGTTTTATAAATTCGTCTGTATTATTATTGTTTGGTAAAATTTTAAATGATTTATTTTTTCTGTATTCAAATTTATCGTGCTGTCTTTCTAATTGAATACAAAAAACTTCTTCAAATGCAAAACGTTTTCTTGCTGATTCTGAGTCTTTTTGGTTTTTTGGTTTATGAATCCAGACTAGAGCAGTTTTCAATGATGGTAGATGATATTTTTTTAAAATTTCTTCCGGAATATAATCTATGATATTGTCCAGTGTTTTATCCCTTAGTATTTTTTCTATTGCATGATAAAACCATTTGGAGGTTATTCCTCTGGTTTCATGGTAGATGGCATAAGAAAAACCAGTATTTTCTAAACTATCTTTATTAAAGATTGAATTATGTGAATCAATTGGCAGATTGGGCATTTTTTCAAATTCAGGATTGGCTAGATAGAGTCCATATTTGCTCTCTGTAACTTTCCCGGTTAATTTAACACTGTCTCCTTCGTGAATCATTTTAGCTAGGTAAGCTTGATGAAACCAAGTAATTTTTATTTTTCCAGATAAATCTTCAAGTAGAGCTTCACCCATAGGAACTTTTGAGTGGTATCCTTTTTTAGTTTTTAATTTAGAAATTTTTCCAAAAACTGTGGCAGTTTCTCCTGGATTTAATTCAGAAATTAATTTCATTTCACTAATATCAGAATATCGAACAGGGAAGTGGTAAAGTAAATCAGCTACAGAAAAAAGCTTTAACTTATGCAAAGCTTTTTTTTGATTTATATCTAAACGAAATTTTTCTTCAAGTTTGTCTCCAAGTTTCATTAGCCGATCAGACCTTTTACTTTTTTGGCTAGTTCATCTAAGGTAAAATTTGATTTAACCATAAATTCACTAATTCCTAGTTTGGTTGCTCTGTTTATATCTTTTTCTTCTGATAAATTAGAAAATACTATAACTGGTATAGTCAGTAGAGCTTTATCTTCTCTTATTTTTTCAAGAATCATAAAACCATCTACCTCTGGAAGAAGAAGGTCAAGTAGTATTAGGTCGATATTTTTTTGTTCTCCCATTATTTTAAAAGCTTCAACACTATTTGATGCAGTTAAAACATCATAACCTTCTTTCTTGAGTTTAGTAGCCTCAAGTCCTTGTAAAAAATTATCGTCTTCAATTATAAGTATTGTTTTTGCCATCCCATTAAAAATTTTAATTAATAAACTATATACAGTATACCATATCCCTTGAATTTCTAACGGGACAAGTATATTTATTATACTACAATATTTGGAACAAGCGCAATCCCTTTAAGGTATTATTTAAAAACTGGAATAGTAAAGAAAAAAGTGGTACCTTCATCCTTTTTGCTTTCAAAATAAATTTTTCCGCCATGTTCCTCCACTATTTTTTTAGTAGTGAAAAGCCCGATTCCTGAACCGACGGATTCTCTTTTCTTAGCTTCGTCATCTCTATAAAATTTTTCAAAAATCTTTCCATTTCCTTCTTCAGAAATTCCTATGCCAGTATCTTTAATAGAAACCTCAATCATTTCATTATTTTGTTTTATTGAAATAAAAATTTTACCATGCTTGTCACTGTATTTAATGCCATTCTCAATTAAATTTTCTAAAACAACCCTCAGTTTTTCTTTATCTGCACGAACGTTTGGTAATTTTTTATCTGGTGTTAAAAAAATTAATTCTATACCCCTAGATCGAGCTTCACCTGAAAAATCAAAAATACAATTATCTACTAATTCTGTCAGATCTATTTCTTTAAAAGAATATTCTTTTTCCATAATATTCTCATTTCTATTTATCAGGAGAAGCTCACTAACTATACTAATAGCTCTCTCATTGCCTTCATAGGCTTTTTTCATTAAATTTTCTTGTTCAGTAGTTAATTTTCCCAAATCACCATCCAAAAACATTTTGATAATCCACTTTAGGGCAGATAATGATGTGCGTATTTGGTGGGCATCAATTGAAACAATGTCAGCTTTTGCAGCGTAAAGTTTATTAAGTCTTTCATTTTCCTCTTGTAGTTTTTTTATATCTATATCCTCATTCATTGTTTAAAAATTATAACATTTTTTATAAAAAAGACTACATTTTTTATTTGTTTTTATGTTTAAAATATTATATTATGTTTATATGATTTCACGATTATATGTTATGCCGAAAGGGGAGGATAGCCGAACTAGGTTACTTTTAAAATCGTGGAATAGCTTAGGTTTTAAAAATAAAGTTTTAGGTGTTACTATCTTAGATTCTTATGTAGTTGATTCTGAAATTAACGATAATCAGTTAACAAAAATAGCGGAAACACTCACTAATCCTATTCTTGAAAAGTTTTCAATTAATGAGCTTCCAGTCTCGACAAGGTCTCAGCCAGGCGGGCCATTAAAAAAATTTTCTTATATAATTGAAATTGGTCTTTTGCCTGGTGTTACTGATAATATTGCTCATACCGCGAAGGAGACCATTATTGATTTTTTACACTTAAAAGAAGAATCTAATTTAGAAGTATATACTTCTAAGGTTTTTTTAGTTTCCGGTCCTCTTAAGTTAGAAGATATTAAAAAAATTGCTCTTTCTTTACATAATCCATTAATTGAAAAAGCAAATATATTTAAAATACAAGAGATAAAAAAGGAAAATAACATACCTTTAAAAATTCCTAAAGTTATTTTATCTTCAGGTGGTGAAGTTATTAGGGTTTCACTTTCTGTGCCAGATGCAGAATTAATAAAAATTGGGAAAGAAGGAATCTTAGATAAAAATGGAAATAGGCGAGGGCCATTGGCACTTGATTTAGAATCAATGAAAGTAATTCAGTCTCATTTTAAAAAACTTGGTAGAGATCCAAGGGACATTGAGCTTGAATCTTTGGCTCAAACTTGGTCTGAACATTGCAAGCATACAATTTTTGCAAATCCAATAGATGAAATAAAAGATGGTTTATATAAGACTTATATAAAAGGTGCAACTAATTTAATTAGAAAACAAAAAGGATATAATGATTTTTGTGTTTCAGTTTTTTCTGATAATTCTGGTGGAATTATTTTTGATAAAGATTATTTAATTACGCACAAAGTAGAAACGCATAATAGTCCTTCAGCTCTTGATCCATTTGGTGGGGCCATTACAGGTATAGTCGGAGTAAACAGGGACACTATGGGTTTTGGTTTGGGTGCTAAGCCAGTAGCTAACGCTTATGGATTTTGCTTTGGCAATCCAGATGATACTAGATCATTATTTAAAGATAAAAACTTAACTCACAAAATGCTCCCCCCAAAAAGAATTATGGATGGAGTGATAAGGGGTGTAAATGTAGGAGGTAATTGTTCTGGAATTCCTACAATTTCTGGTTTTGTTAAATATGATGATCGCTTTAGAGGTAAACCATTGGTTTTTGTTGGTACTGTTGGTATTATTCCACAGCAAATAAATAGTAAGCCTTCATATGAAAAACAAGCAGAAGCAGGGGATTATATAGTGGTTGTTGGAGGCAGGGTGGGCGCTGATGGAATTCATGGTGCTACTTTTTCTTCAGTTGTAATGGACTCAACGAGTCCTGCTACTGCTGTGCAGATAGGTGACCCAATAACTCAGAAAAAAATGAGCGATGCGATAATAAAAGAAGCTCGTGGAATGAATCTATATAATAGTATTACTGATAATGGCGCTGGTGGAATTTCTTGTTCTATTGCTGAGATGGCAAAAGAATGTGGTGGAGCAATTGTTGATTTAGAAAAAGTTCCATTAAAATATGAAGGCTTAGAGCCTTGGCAAACTTGGATTTCTGAATCACAAGAGAGAATGACATTGTCTGTGCCAAAAAAGAAATGGGAAGTATTTGAGAAATTGATGAAAAGTAGAGGAGTAGAAGCAATGGTAGTTGGAGAATTTACTGATTCTGGAAATTGTATTGTAAAATATAACAATAAAGAAATTATGGATCTTTCTTTGGAATTTTTACATGATGGTTTACCTAAAAAACATTTATATAGTTTTTCTACTCCAGGTCAATATAAAAATCCAAAAACTCCTACGGGTATTTCTAGAACTAAAATTTTCGAAGAATTATTCGGAAATAAAAATTTAAGTGGCTTTTCTTTTATATCAGAGCAATATGATTACGAGGTACAATCTTCTTCTGTATTAAAACCCATATCTGGTCGTGGTCGTGTAAATACTGACGCACAGGTTTTTCGTCCAGTTTTGCAGTCTAAAAAGGGAGCAGTACTCTCAAGTAGTTTATATCCTTCATATACTGAAATAAATTCTTATAACATGGCTGCTTGTACTATTGATACAGCTATCCGAAATGCAATTTGTGTTGGTGCTCCACTTTCACATTTGGCCATTTTGGATAATTTTTGCTGGTGTTCTTCTTATGATAAAAATAGGCTAGCTCAATTAAAAGATGCATTAAAGGGCTGCTATGATTATGCAGTTGGTTATGGCACTCCTTTTATTTCTGGTAAAGATAGTATGTTTAATGATTTTAAAGGCTATGATGAAAAAGCAAATTCAGTAGCAATCTCAATTCCACCAACTCTTTTGATTTCTATTATTGGCGTAATGCCAGATTTTAATAAAACTATTTCTCCTGAATTTAAAAATGTGGGTGATAGCATTTATTTACTAGGGGAAACTTTTGATGAATTAGGTGGAAGTGAGTATTATAAAATGTTAGTTAAAAATTTAAAACTTGGAGAAGAGTTTATTGGTGATACTATCCCAAAGGTAAATTTAGAAAAAAATATAAAAATTTATAAAATTTTAGAAGAAATTATTAATAAACAAATAATTAATTCAGCCACTTCTTTATCATCTGGTGGTTTGGCTATTGCTCTCGGAAAATCTTCAGTTGGTGGAATGTTGGGATGTACTATTTCTTTAAAAAATTTACCAGGTAACTTTTCTTCCATAGATTCTGCATTATTTTCTGAAAGTCAGGGAAGAATTTTAGTTACAGTTTCAAAAGAAAATATAAATAAATTTGAAAAAATAGTAAAAGAAATTCCATATATTAAATTAGGAGAGGTTTCTAAAAATGGTAAATTTACGATAACTGACAACAAGAAGATAATAGATACAAATGTGAAAAAACTATATAAAATTTACCATAGTTTTTCTAATAGAATGAAATAAGTTATATGAAAAATAAAAAAAATAAAATTAAAAAACCAAAAATTATTATAATGTCAGGTTATGGGCTTAATTGTGAAGAAGAAACAAAATTTGCTTTTGAGCGAGTTGGTGGAGTGGCAGACATCGTTCATATAAATGATTTAATTAAAAAACCTAATAGTCTTTTAGATTATCAAATATTAGTTTTTCCAGGAGGTTTTTCTTATGGTGATGATACTGGTAGTGGTAAAGCATATGCTAATAAATTTAAAAATCATTTAATGAAAGAGCTAGAAGAGTTTTTATCTCATGACACCCTAACTATAGGTATTTGTAATGGTTTTCAAATAATGACAAATTTAGGTGTTTTGCCTGGCGCATTAACGCATAATAAAAATGGACAATATATTGATCGTTGGGTAGACTTAAAGGTTGAAGGGAAGAGTCCTTGGCTTAACGGTATTAAAAATATTTCTTTGCCTATTGCTCATGGTGAGGGAAAATATTTGATAAGTCTTAAGGAATATAAAATACTTAAAAAAAATAAACAAATTGCTTTTACTTATACTAAGGGTGAAATTTGTAAATTTCAAGATTTAGAGATGAATCCAAATGGAGCTAATTATAATATTGCTGGTATTTTAGGATATGGTGGACGAGTGTTGGGAATGATGCCACACCCAGAGCGTGCTCAATTTTCTCATCAAACACCACTCTGGCAGACAAATAAAGCAAAAATAAAAAAAACAGATGAAGGTGAGGGTCTTATATTATTTAAAAATGCAATAAATTATTTTAGGCAATGAAAGATTTAAATGAAAAATGTGCAGTTTTCGGTATTTTTAATGCTCCCAATATAGCTGCCAGGCAGACGTATTTTGGTTTATTTGCTTTACAGCACCGGGGGCAGGAACAAAGTGGAATCGTATCAACTGATGGTAAAAAAATTTATTCACATAAAGGTTCTGGTTTAGTTAGTCAGGTTTTTACAGAAAAAAATATAGAAAAACTTTTTGGCTTTTCTGCAATTGGACATAACCGTTATTCAACTTCTCGTGGTTCTTCTGACTCTGACTCTAGATATGCTCAACCATTTATTATTAACAATAAATTTGCTTTTGCTCATAATGGAAACTTACCAAGTACTAAAGTATTAGAAGATTTTTTTAAAAAAAATAAAGTTTTAATTAAAGAAAATTCTGATTCGGAACTTATGGCGAAAGCTATTGGTTTTTATGTAAAAAGGGGAAATTCTATATCACGTGCGATAGAGTTAGCTTACCCACTTTTTACTGGTTCATTTTCTTGCGTAGTTCTTTCTAAAGAAGAATTAATTGCCTTCCGAGATCCTCGAGGTATCAGACCATTGGTATTTGGTAAGAATGGAAAAGAAATGGTAGTAGCTTCAGAGACTTGTGCTCTTAGAACAATAGGAGCTCAATTTATTCGAGAAATATTACCAGGTGAAATGATAATTATTTCTAAAAAAGGAGTTAAAAGTAAAATTTTAGCAAAACAAGATCCAAAGTTTGATATATTTGAATTTGTTTATTTTTCTCGTCCTGATTGTACCATTTTAGATAGATCAGTTTATCAAGTTCGTAAAAATTTTGGAAAAATTTTATTTAAAGAGCATTCAAAACTAAAACTAGATGTAATTATTCCAGTACCAGAAACAGCAATTCCTGCTGCTGTCGGCTATTCGCAGGCCTCTGGTGTGCCATTTGAAATGGCTTTAAATAAAAATCGTTATATTAATAGAACCTTCATTGAGCCTTCTCAAAAAAGTCGAGAAGAAAAAGTTAGAATGAAATTGTCTGTTTTGCGTAGTGTTGTTAAGGGTAAAAGGGTTGGGGTAATAGATGATTCAATTGTTCGTGGTACAACTTCCAAGCAGATAGTAAAAATGTTTTTTGAGGCTGGGGCGAAAGAAGTACATTTTTTAGTTTGTTCATCCCCAGTAAAATTTCCAGATTTTTATGGTATTGATACCCCTAAACAAGAATTTTTAATTTCATCACAAAAAAGTGTAGGGGAGACTTGTAAGTTTTTAGGAGCTACTTCATTATCTTTTCTTTCAATTGACGGAATGGTAAAGGCTACAGGTTTACCTAAAAATAGATTTTGTCTTTCAGCTTTTAATGGGGAATATCCGCTTCCAATTTTTGAACATGAAAAAGAAATAAAATACGATAGTTTAAAATTTAAGGATTAATTATAATTTTACTTGTCCCGTTAGAAATTCAAGGGGCATGTTATAATCACTAAATGCTTACTAATTTAAAATTTCTAATGGGATGAATATAGCATTACTTATTTCAGGGGGTGGTACTACAATGGAAGCTATTATTAAAGCTACACAAAATGGAACATTAAAAAATGTTTTTCCTGTTTTAATTATTGCTAGTAATAAAAATGCTCTTGGTATAGAAAAAGCTAAAAAACTTGGAATTAAAGATGGGGATATTTTGATAATAAATCCAAAAGATTTTTCTGACAGGGAAGAGTTTGGAAAAAAAATAATAGAAGAGTCTAAAAAAAGAAATGTAGATTTTATTGGCCAATATGGTTGGATGGTAATGACTCCAGAAAATGTAATAAATACTTATAAAAACATGATAGTTAATCAACATCCTGGACCATTAGATACAGGTAGGTCTGATTTTGGTGGAGTAGGTATGTATGGCATGCGAGTGCATCAAACTAGACTTTGTTTTGTAAATAAAACAGGTAGGCCTGCCCGCAATGCTTTCAGTATAGCTGATGGAGGCGGGAATTTTTGGACTGAAGCTACAGCCCATAGAGTTACCACTAAGTTTGATGAAGGGGTTGTCTTAAAAAGAAAACAAGTACCAATCTTAGAAGGAGATACAGCTGAAAGTTTACAGCAAAGAGTTTTACCAATTGAGCATGAAGTACAAATAGAATTATTAAAAGATTTTAGTGAAGGTAAGGTTGCAGAATTTCATCGTGAGATTCCACTTGTTTTAGAAGATGAAGAAGATATACTAAAAGAGTGTAAAGCTAATGCTATAAAAATGTATCCTAAGGGATAAAATAAGGCAAGCATATTAATTAATTATCCAATTACGAATTATTCAACAGAGTGTTTAAAGTTGAATTTTAAATAACTATGCTATAAACTCAGCCATGGCAGAGTTTATAGCATAGAAGAAGTTAAAAAATAACTCAGAATAAATACACAGGTGACGCCTGTGTATTTTAGGTATTGTGGTTATATATGATATTATTTACAGATGGAAAATAAAAAACAGAGAATATTAATAATAGGTAGTGGTGGAAGGGAACATGCTATTGGTTGGAAGATAAAACAATCACCAAATTGTGGAGAGCTTTATTTTGCTCCAGGTAATGGTGGAACCGCTGTGCTTGGAACAAATGTTGACATAAAAGGCACCGATATTCATGCATTAGTTGATTTTGTTAAAAAAGAAAAGATTAGTTTGACCTTAGCCATACCGGACGATCCACTAGCACTTGGTATTGTGGATGAATTCAATAAACAAAATTTACGCATTTTTGGTCCGACTAAAGCTGCAGCTCAACTTGAATGGTCTAAGGCTTTTTCTAAAAATTTTATGCAAAAACATAATTTACCAACAGCTAAATTTGAAGTTTTTACAGAATTTGAAAAAGCTAAAAATTATTTAGAAAATCACTCTTTGCCTGTTGTAGTAAAGGTAAGTGGATTGGCCCTAGGTAAAGGAGTTTTTATTTGTGAAAGTCACAATGAAGCAATAGAAGCAATAGATAATATTTTAATTAAAAAAACTTTTGGCGATGCTGGAAGTGAAGTGGTTATTGAGGAGTTTTTGACGGGACCAGAAATTTCAACCCATGCATTTTCTGATGGAAAAAATTATTCAATTTTTCCTACAGCCCAGGATCATAAAAGAATGGGGGAGAATGACATAGGTCCAAATACCGGTGGAATGGGGACAATTGCACCTTTGCCTTTTGTAAATGATGAACTTTTTAAAAATGTAGAAAAAAATATAATTGCGCCGACCTTATTAGGAATGAATAATGATGGTAGCAGTTTTCAAGGGGTAATTTATCCAGGTTTAATGATGACAAAGGATGGTCCAAAAATTTTAGAATATAATGCACGCTTTGGTGATCCAGAAACTCAAACCTATATGCGACTCCTGGATACTGATTTATTAGAAATTTGTAATGCTTGTATAGATGGTACTTTAAGTGAAATTGAAATAAAATGGAAAAAAATTTTTGCTTGTACTATTGTTCTTGCTTCTGGAGGATATCCAGAAAAATATGAAAAAGAAAAAATTATTTCCGGAATTGAAGAAGCAGAAAAAGAAGAGGATATTATAGTGTTTCAGGCAGGAACTAAATATGACGGTAAAAATTTAATTACCAATGGTGGCCGAGTATTAGGAGTCACTGCGACTGGGGATAATTTAAAAGAAGCACTAGAAAAGGCTTATAAAGCAATAGAAAAAATCTCTTTTGAGGGTATGTATTATCGTAAAGATATAGGTAAAAAGACCCTCACCCTTTTGTAGCCTTAGCAGAGGAGGGCTTGCAATGAAAGCATAGTTTGTTAGAATTAGTTTAAATTCTATAGTATTAATTAAAATAAAATAAAACAAGATGAGTGATAAAGAAAAAAAATCTGAAGTACCTCATGAGGATATAAAAGAAGAAGAAAACAAAGATAATTTTTTATTATCTGGAAATTCTGATAAAATACATGAATCAGAAGAAATTAAAAAAGAGTTTAATGAAAAATTTTCAAATGATGGAGATTTTCACCGTGAACACGATAGTTTTTCGTAATACTGCATAAAGGTACCCAAAAGGTACCTTTTTATTTTACTTATCCCAACGAAAAGAATGTTCTCTTTTTGGGCCAGTTCCAATTGAAACTATTTTTATATTTAGATCAGACAGTTTATTTTTAAGATATTTTAAATAAATTGTAAGTTCTTTAGAAACATTTTTTTTATCATTTACTCCATAATTAGCTTCACCCCATCCAGCCATTTTTTCTGTTTTAACTCCGTTCACCTGACTTAAACGTAATGGAAATTCTTTTAGAATTTTTTTATCTATTTTATATGCAGTTACAACCTCTATTTTTTTAATTGGACAGATGTCAGCTTTATTAATAAAAATTTTATTAACTCCAGAAAGTTTTATCGCATGTCTAATGGCGAATAAATCAAGCCAGCCACACATACGTGGGCGACCAGTAGTAGCACCAAATTCACAACCAGCTTTTTGAAAGAGTTGTTCATTTATTTCATTTTGAATTCTAGCTGGGAAATCACCACCACCAACTTTTGTTGTATAAGCCTTTATGACCCCATAAATATTTCTAATAAAAGAATGAGGTATTCCTAGACCCAAGCATGCATTTGCAGGTAATATATTTGAGCTAGTAACATTTGGATAATCACCAAAATCAATATCGAGCATTATTCCTTGAGCCCCCTCTGCTAATATATTTTTTCCACTATTTAGTCTTTCTTGAATTAAAAACGATAGATCACAAATTTGTAATTTCCTTATCTCTTTTAATGCATCAAACCATTGTTTTTTAGTTTCTTTTATTTTTTCTGTAGGAATTTTGAAACCATATTCTTTTTCATACATTTTTAAGAAATTTAAATGAAGTTTTGAAAGGCTCTCTTCTTTTTGTTTAAAATCAGTGAAGTTTATGTCTCCCAATAAAAGACCTCGTCGTGCACGTGAATCGCTATAGGCTGGCCCTATTCCTCTGGCTGTCGTTCCAATTTTTTTACCATTTTTATTTCTATAAAATTCTTCAGCTTGGTCTAAGAATGGGTGTAAATATGAAACCAATTTAGCTCTATTCGAAATATATAAAAGAGGTGCGATATTGAAACCCATTTTTTTAAGCTCCTTAATTTCTTTTATTAAAGATACAATATCTACTACTACACCATTGCCGATATATAGTTCAATTCCTTTTTGTAAACAACCACTAGGTATAATATGCCCAATAAAAGTTTTATCACCAAATTTAATAGTATGTCCTGCATTTGCTCCACCTTGAAAACGAGCTACACCAGAATAAAGTCCACTTAAAAGTAATTCATCAATATTTTTTCCCTTACCCTCATCACCCCATTGCAAGCCTACTAATACATCTACAAACCCTTTTTTTTTAGTCATAAAAATATTATTTTATTTTCTTAAATTATAATTAGGTGCTTCTTTTGTTATGATTATGTCGTGTGGGTGTCCTTCTGAAATTCCAGATGAAGTAATTTTAATAAATTTAGCATTTTTTTGTAAGGTTTTTATATCTTTAGATCCACAGTATCCCATACCTGCTCGTAGGCCTCCGACCAATTGATAAATAACCTCAGATAGTTTTCCTTTAAATGAAACTCTGCCTACAATACCTTCAGGAACTAATTTTTTTATATCATATTCAGTTTCTTGAAAATATCTATCTTTTGATCCTTGTTCCATTGCTTCAATGGAGCCCATACCACGATAGCTTTTATATTTTCTTCCTTCGTAAATTACAGTTTCACTCGGAGACTCTTCAACCCCAGCAAAAAGTGAACCAGTCATAATAGAGCTTGCTCCAGCTGCAATAGCTTTTGGAATATCACCAGTAGAATGAATTCCTCCATCAGCAATTATTGGTACATTAGTACCTTTCAAGGCTTGTGCAATATTATATACAGCAGAAAACTGAGGAAAACCAACTCCAGCAATTATTCGAGTAGTACAAATTGAACCAGGTCCAATTCCTACTTTTACACCATCAGCTCCAGCTTTTATTAAAGCCATAGCAGCTTCTGGTGTAACAATGTTTCCAGCAATTACTTCTAATTTTGGAAACTCTTTTTTTATTTTTTTGAGCATTTCAATAACACCCTTTGAATGTCCGTGTGCAGTATCTAGTATAATTACATCAACTCCATTTTGCACCAATGCTTTAGTTCTTTCTAATGTGTCACTAGTTACTCCAACTGCTGCGCCAACTCGTAGTCTACCTAAATTATCTCTACAGGAATTTGGACGAGATTTTACCTTCATTATATCTTTATAGGTAATAAGACCGATAAGTTTATTTTGATTATCAACTAATGGTAATTTTTCAACCTTATGTTTGGTTAATATTTTTTCAGCTTCTTTTAAGTCAGTACCCAAACCACCCGTAACTAGATTTTTTTTAGTCATTACTTCATTTACTTTTTGTCCTAGGTTTTTTTGAAAACGCAAATCACGATTAGTTAAAATTCCTTTCAAAATCATATTTTTATCTACGATTGGTATACCACCAATTTTATTTTCCTTCATTATTTCTAGGGCTTCTTTTAATAAAGCATTTTCTCCTAAGGTAATTGGATCATGAATCATCCCACTTTCGGAACGTTTAACTTTACGAACTTCTTCGGCTTGTTTTTCGATGCTCATATTTTTATGGATTATTCCAATACCTCCTTCTTGGGCCATAGCTATAGCTAAAGCACATTCCGTAACTGTATCCATGGCCGCAGAAATAATTGGGACATTAAGTTTTATTTTTTTAGTTAGATATGAGCTTATATCCACATCTCTAGGTAAAACATCTGAATATAAGGGGATTAATAGGACATCGTCATAGGTTAGTCCTTCTTTAAAATTTTCTATTTTATTTTTTTTTATTTTTGTTGCCATAATATTTATATTAGCATATTATAGATTAATGAACGAGATGCAGATTTTAGTCATAGATTATGGCTCACAATATACATTAATCATTGGTAGAATTCTTCGAGAACTTGGTGTCCGAAGTATAATCTTACCACCTAAGAAAGTTAATAAATATCTAGAAAAAAATAACCCAAAGGCCGTAATTCTTTCTGGCAGTAACTGGAGTGTACACAATGATGGGTCACCCAATTTACCAGAGTCACTAGATATTACTGGTAAAAAATATTTTATTTTAGGTATTTGTTATGGAATGCAACTACTAGCTCATAAATTAGGTGGAACAGTCGAGCGGCCACTTGCTCATCGCGAATATGGACCAACGGAGGTGGCTCTGGATATAAATCAATCACTTTTTAAAAATGTTTCAGAAAAAACTGAAGTTTGGGCTAGTCATGGAGATACTGTAATAAGCTTACCAGAAGGTTTTATTTCAATTGGCTCTTCTTCTGGAATTACTGCAATGAAGAATGAGGACGATACTATTTTTGGAATTCAGTTTCATCCAGAAGTGGTAGACACAAAAGAAGGTAAAAAAATATTTCAGAATTTTTTAGAAATATCTCATTGTGAAAAAGATTGGAATGGAGAAGACTTAATTAGAGAAATCCAAAAAGAAGTTTTAGAAATCGTTGATAGAAAAGAAAATAAAGGAAATGTAATTTTAGGTGTTTCAGGTGGTGTAGACTCCACAACACTAGCTAGTATCCTCGCTCCTGTTTTAGGAGAAAGACTTGTATGTGTTGGAATTAATACTGGAGGGTTTCGTAAAGATGAAATTTTAGAATTAAAAATAAATACAGAAAGTGCCGGAGTAAAAAATTTAGTTATTATTGATGCTGAGGAAGAATTTATTAAAAATATTGGTACAACCATAGACGGAGAAGAGAAGAGAGGAAAATTTCGAGATGTTTATAAAAGAATTTTTGAAGAACAAATAGCTAAATATAATGCAGGTTTTATTGTGCAAGGAACTTTGGCTACTGATATTATTGAGAGCGGTAAGGCTGGTGAGTCAGCCATGATCAAAACTCATCATAATGTGGGGTTATCTTGGGAGGTAGAAGATTTACATCCATTTAGAAATTTATTTAAATATGAAGTCCGAGAATTGGCTCGTATTATGAATTTACCGAAGGCTGTGTATGAACGGAATCCTTTCCCTGGCCCAGGTTTATTCTTAAGAGTCATAGGTATACCAGTTTCAAAAGAAAATATAGATTTAGTACGCGAGGCAGATAAAACAGTAAATGATATTTTAGTCAAATATGATTTAGTGAAAGATATTTCTCAATTGATCGTTGGGCTTTTGGGGATTAATTCTGTCGGTGTAAAAGGGGATGAAAGAGTCTATGGACACTCTTTAATTATTCGAGCAGTGCAGACAGCTGATTTTATGACTGCCAAAGGGTATTATTTTAGAGAAGAAGTAGTAAATGAAATTACTAATGCCTTAACTAAACATAAAGACATAGTCCGAGTATTTTTTGATATGACACCAAAACCACCAGCCACAACGGAGTTTGAATAGAATTATTATTAATTTGTTATGAGGCTCCTTCACAAACAATTTTAAGAAACGTGTGGGTCCACTGGACTTATGACTCCGAGGGCGCAGTTTCGAAAATTGTTTGTGAAGGAGCCGAAATTCAATACTATGCAAAGAAAAATAAAATCAGCTTTAGTTTCAGTTTTTAATAAAGATGGGCTTGAAGAAATTTTAAAACTTTTAGAGAAACATGAAGTAAAAATTATTTCTACAGGTGGCACAGCCAAATTTATTCGCAAATTAAATATTCCTGTAGTAGAAGTAGAAAGTATTACTAATTTTCCATCAGTATTTGGTGGTAGGGTTAAAACATTAGCCCCACAGATTTTTGGTGGAATTTTAAATCGTCGTGACGATGCATGGGACCAAAAAGAAAAAATAGAAAATAAAATAGAAGACATTGATTTAGTTATTGTAGACCTCTATCCATTTGAAGAAACTTTACAAAAAGGATGTACTCCAGAGGAAATTATTGAAAAAATTGATATCGGTGGTATATCACTTATTCGCGCAGCTGCTAAAAATTTTAATGATGTAGTAGTTATTCCTTCGAAGAATCAATATAAAGATTTATTTGAAATATTAAAGAGAGGAAATAAGACTATAATTGAAGAACGTAAAAAATTAGCTGGATATGCCTTTGAAATAAGTAGTTTATATGATTCTGCTATTCGTGGATATTTTCAAGGAACAGTACTTCGCTATGGAGAAAATCCTCACCAAAAAGCAGAATTTATTGGAAATTTGGAAGAAAGTTTTATACAGCTACACGGCAAGGAACTTTCCTATAATAATTTTATTGATACTGAAGCTGCTATCATGACGGTTTCTGATTTTAAAGATCCAGCTTTTGCAATTGTAAAACACATGAACACTTGTGGCTTAGCAGTAAGAGAAGAGGGACATTTATTGGAGGCCTATGAAGCAGCCTATAAAGCTGACCCACTTTCAGCTTTTGGTGGAATTTTAGCATCCAATAGAACAGTTGATAAAAAAATTGCTAATAAAATAAAAGAGCAAGAACTTTTTGTGGAAGTAATTATTGCGCCTGACTTTTCTCCTGAAGCAATAAAAATTTTAACAGAGAAAAAAAATATTAGAATTTTAAAATGTCTGCCCGCCCTCCTCGATCGGGCGCAGACGGGGAAGAATCTTATTTTGCCAATTAAACAAAATCGTACATGTTTTACTGGAATTCTTTCGCAAGATAGAGATACACAGATAGAGAAGGAAAGTGACCTAACAGTAGTAACCAAAAGAGAACCAAATGAAACAGAAAAGAAAGATTTACTTATGGCTTCAATAGCTACTAAACATTTGAAATCTAATTCAGTAGCTTTGGTAAAAGATGGAACATTGATTTCTATGGGTTGCGGGCAAACATCTAGAATTGATGCATTAAAACAAGCGATAGATAAAGCAGAAAAATTTGGTTTTTCTCTTGTTGGTTCCGTTCTTTCTTCTGAGGCTTTCTTTCCATTTCCTGATTGTGTTGAGTTGGCAGGAAAAGCTGGTGTGACAGCAGTAATTCAACCAGGTGGTTCTAAAAATGATCAAGCCTCAATCGATATGGCAAATCAGTATAATATAGCTATGGTTACTACTGGTTTTCGTCACTTTAAGCACTAATTTTAACCCATTGCTTTTTACTTAATCTGTGATATAATTTAATTAGTTCTTTAAAAATCTACTTGGCATAGTCATAGCCAAAAGATATTAAATTATTGATGTTTTTTGGCTATGACTACAGGAACGAATCCTTAGCCCAATGGCAATATATTAAAACTGTCAAAAATGAAAACGGAAAAAGGTTCTGTTCAAGACGGTAAACTTACCAATGAACAACTGGGTGCTCTGACACGCAGACAAAATGAAGTAATCAGAAGAATTAATGAAGGAACTTTATGTTTCGAAGAAGCCATGGAACTTCTTCAAGGTTTTGTTATTGAAAAAAAACCTCCTTACCTCGGGGTATTAAGAGGCACTCACGAGATAAAAGCAATTGAACATTATATCGATTGTGATGCTCAGCCTTTTATCCCAAGTGGTTGGGAGGTAGCGGAGCATAAAAAAGGAGGCAACTTTAAATTTATTCCTTCTGCTGTGGAATTTTTTATTCACAAAAAACAGAAGAATGGATTTAGGGGAAATAAGTTAAATTTAGAATTAAAGGACAAAAAAGTATTAAATGTAAATGTGCTTGATTATCTTTTAGCTCACCCTGATATAATTCCCAAAGAATGGAAAAAAGATGAAAAAGGAAATACCCGTTTTATCTTTTTCTGGGGAACTATTTACCTTATTGTCAATACAGGCTTTTACGTTCGTTATTTATGTTGGGAATTTGGCGAATGGAGATGTGGTGTCCGCTGGTTAGACGATGATTTTGGTGATGGTTGTACCGCGGCTCTCGGCAAGTAGTATTTTATTTTATTCATTTTGGTCTCTTTTGACCCTTTGGACTTTGTTCTTAAAAAGTTTTTGAGATGTCGTAAAATCTCTACGACCCCTGTATAATTAAAAAAAACAGGGGTTATTTTTATGTAAAATTGGCAGTTTATTTTATATTAAAGTAATGCTAAAATAGAGATATAAAAACCTCCAGGATTTTTTAAAAAACAATCTTGCGAAATAGGATTTATGATGTTTATTTATTAACCTAACTTTAAAATAGATATGAGTAAAAATTCAAAAGGGGCAAGGAAAGATATAAAAATAGGAATAATTATGGGTTCCG
>JBAYME010000005.1:0-24051 GCA_041663725.1 Minisyncoccota bacterium
ACCGCTTATAGTAAAATCAATCCAAGAACTTAATTTAAAAATAGAAGGTTTAACAGATGAAAACATTCCATTATTAGATGATAATGATGAAAAGACTTTTATTGGAAGATTTTTTGATCGGTTGATTGCTTGGTTTAGTAATCCTGGTAATGGAATAGGAGAATTTCATGCTGAAAAAATTTGTGTAAAAAAATTAGATGGAACAGAATTTTGTGCAAATGGTGATGACCTAGAAAATGCAGTGAATAATTTATATACATATTCTTCAGCAACCTCAGGACACTCAACACCAGATCCAGTAACACCAGATCCAGTAACACCAGATCCAGTAACACCAGATCCAGTAACACCAGATCCAGTAACACCAGATCCAGTAACACCAGATCCAATAACACCAGATCCAGTAACACCAGATCCAGTAACACCAGATCCAGTAACACCAGATCCAGTAACACCATAATTCTTATTAGTTTTAAATAAGTTTTTATTATGTTTTTTTATTTTATTGTTATATAATATAAGCAGTAAAAAATTATTATTGTCGTTTATTATAATTATTAATTAGTTTTAAAAATATGTTATCAAATATTTTAGATAGAATTTCTTTTTATTCTCTTTTTGTAGTAGTAGTATTACTGCCAGTTTTTTTCTTACCATTTACTAAGATACCAGTAGATATTTCTAAGGGATTACTTTTGATAATAGGACTCTCTATATCTCTTATTTTTTGGACAGTTGCGAGGTTTTCTGATGGAAAGATAGTTTTACCTAAATCATGGCTTTTGTTATCTGGTTTTGGTGTTGCATTAGTTTTCCTTATATCCGCTCTTTTTTCAAGTGCTTTAAAAATATCATTTTTTGGTATTATGCTTGATACTGGTACTTTTTATTTCATTTTGGCTGGAGTATTGTTAATGTTTTTATCTTCTGTTATTTTTAAAGAAATTAAAAATGCAAAGATGGTTCTATGGGGTATTGTTATTTCTTCAGCTGTTCTTTTTATTTTTCAGAGTTTACGTTTATTTATACCTAATACACTATCTCTTGGAATTTTAGGATCTAATACTGATAATATTTTAGGATCATGGAATGCCCTTGGAGTTTTTGCTGGATTTTCTACTATCATTTCTCTTTTTGTAATTGAGTTTTTATCAATTACAAAAATAAAAAAAATATTATTGAGTATATTAATATTATTGTCTTTAATATTTGTAGCTATTGTTAATTTCACTACAGTTTGGTGGATTTTGGGTATTTTCACTTTAATAATTTTTGTATATAAAGTTTCTTTTGCATCAATGATTCAAACAGTAGAAAATAAAAGAAGTTTTCCAATTTATTCTTTTGTAGTTATAATGATTACACTTTTATTTTTAACTGCTGGTCAATTCGTAGGTGGTTTCTTGCCTAGTCGTCTTGGAATTTCAAATTTTGATATTCGTCCTTCTTTCTCTGCCACCATGTCAGTAGCAAAATCTACATTGGCTCATGATCCAATACTGGGAGCTGGTCCAAATAGATTTTCTCAGATGTGGGCAATGCACAAACCAGTTGCTATTAATCTTTCTAGTTTTTGGAATTCATCTTTTGATAATGGTTCAGGTCTTTTGCCAACATTTGCTATTACAACTGGAGCCCTAGGTATTCTATCTTGGCTTATTTTTACAATTTTATTGTTTATTTCTGGAGCTAAATCCTTCTTCTCTTCACATAGAAAAAAAATGTTTAGTGTGGAAACAGTTATATTCTTTGTAATGTCACTTTATTTATTATTTGCTTCTTTCTTTTATGTAGTGGGTCCAACTATTTTTCTATTAATGTTTGGATTTATTGGTATATATATAGGATTATCAAGCAATGAAAATAAAAAAGAAATTCAATTATTATTTTTAGATGATCCACGTAAAAGTTTCTTTTCAATTTTAACCTTGATTCTAATCATGATAGTCTCAGCTTCTGCATGTTTTAAATATATAGAACGTTTTGCATCAGTCTCATATTTTCAGAAAACATTTTCAGCAACTACAATGGAAAATGCTGAATCTTCTATAAATAAAGCAGTTTCACTTTATTCTAATGATTTATATCTTCGAACATATGCTCAGGTATATCTTTCAAAGATAAATTCATTAGTTTCAAAAAATTCTTTATCAGAAAAAGATAAAGCTGACCTAAAGACAAGTTTTGATCAAGCTGTAAGTAGTGCTCAATTGGCGGAAACTTTTGATAAGACAAATTATTTAAATTATGAATCACTTGGTTCTGTATATAATACTGGATCTACTTTAGGTATAGCAGAAGCTTATGATATGGCAATTGAATCATATGAAAAAGCATCTAGCTTGAATCCATTAAATCCAGGAATTAAGTTGATATTAGCTCAGGTGGCTTTTGGTAATAAAAATATAAAAGATTCAAAAGTTTATGCGAATGAAGCTTTGTCATTAAAGCAGGATTATGTTGATGCTTTAATTGTTCTTTCGCAAATTGCAAAAAATGAAGGTAATAATCGTGATGCATTATCTTATGCAGAGAGAGCTCTTTCTTTTGCGCCTCAAAATCAAAATATATCACAATATGTTAATTCTTTAAAAAATATTACTGTTACTACTCCTGTTGTAGAGACTACTACAAAAGATACTACTCAAAAGAAACAATAACAGATATTTTAAAGATAAATAGTGAAGATAATTATTAGTTATAACTTCTAACTGAATGAAGAAGATTTTGAGAATTTTTAGTAAAGAATTTGGAAATGTAAATCAGGCTGCACTTATTTTAGGATTTTTTACACTTCTTTCTCAGATTTTAGCTCTTTTCCGTGACAGGTTGATTGCGCATTTTATAGGACCTGGTGCAACCTTGGATACTTATTATGCAGCATTTAGAATTCCAGATCTTATTTTTATTTCTATAGCATCACTCGCTTCTATAACAGTACTTATTCCATTTATTATGTCTAGAATGGATGGAGACAAAGTAACAGAAAAAGCTAAAAAATTTCTAGATGATATTTTTACTGTTTTCTTTTTTAGTATGTTATTTGTTTCCATTATTGTGTTTTTATTAATGCCATTTTTGGCACGCATTATTGCTCCTGGTTTTAGTCTAGAAATGCAAACAAAACTTATAATGGTTTCTAGGATAATGTTACTTTCTCCTATATTGATGGGTCTTTCAAATCTTTTTGGTACCGTAACTCAAATTTTCAGAAAATTTTTCTTTTATTCTCTCAGCCCTGTTTTTTATAATATTGGAATAATATTAGGAATTATTTTTCTATATCCAATCTTGGGTATTTATGGTTTAGCATTGGGCGTAGCACTGGGTGCTTTATTTCATTTTATAATACAACTTATAGCATCTTCTGGGTGTGATTTTAGAATTAGATTTTCTAGATCAATTGATTTTAAAGAAATAAAAAAAGTAGTCTTTCTTTCACTTCCTAGGACATTAGGCCTTGCCTTCAATAGCATTTCTCTTATTGTCATTATATCTATGGCTTCTTTTTTGAAAGTAGGATCAATATCAGTTTTTAATTTTTCTTTTAATCTTCAATCAGTTCCACTAAATATTATAGGTATATCGTATGCTGTTGCAGCTTTTCCAACATTAGCTAAGTCATTTACTTCTGGTGATAAAAATAAATTTAAAATTAATTTAAAAATGACCGCAAGGCAAATAATATTTTGGTCATTACCAGTAACTTTCTTATTTATAGTACTTCGTGCTCAAATAGTTCGTGTTATTTTGGGCTCAGGTTCTTTTTCTTGGGAAAATACTCGTTTAGTGGCAGCATCACTCGCTATCTTCTCTTTTTCAATATTAGCTCAGGGAATGACGGCTCTATTATCTAGAGCTTATTATGCTGGTGGTAATACAAAGAAACCATTAATTGTAAACTTAATATCTTCTGTTTTAATAATTATTTTATCCATTCTATTAGTTAAAGTTTTTGATAATTCTTTATATTTTAGATATTTTATAGAGTCCTTATTTAAAGTAAATGATATTCCTGGTACTACTGTTTTAATGTTACCACTTGCATATTCTATCGGTACAATTTTAAATTTTGCTTTACATTGGTTTTTTGTTAAAAAAGATTTTATGAAAGGCGAAAGTTTTATTGCAAAAGCTTTTTTTCAAAGCTTGGGCGCTTCATTTTTTATAGGTTTTGTTTCTTATATATTTTTAAATATCTTTTCACCAATATTTGGTACTACAACTTTCTTAGGAATATTTCTTCAAGGTTTTGTGTCAGGTATCATTGGTATCATTGCTGGTGTAATAGTACTTTATCTATTAAAAAATGAAGAATTATATGACTTAATAAAAACACTTAGGACTAAATTCTGGCATGCTAAAATAATTGCTCCAGCTCAAGAAGAACTTTAAAAATAGTATTTTAAAGTTTTTGTGGTATAATATCACGATAATATGGAAAGAGATTATTCAAATTTGCACCGAGGATTGGTGCTTAAATATTTTTGGCAAGTTATAAAACACTACAAAGTGTCTTTTTTTTCTGTTATATTTTTAACAATATTTTCTTCAATTTTAGATATATATATACCATTACAATATCTAAAACTATGGAATGCCTTAAGTGCAAATAACTTTAATGTTGTTTATCTAGCTAGGTCAATAATTCTTTTTATTTTATTTTTAAATTTTTTTCGTTGGGTTCTTCGTAGGGGTTCAGGTTTTATTCTTGCATATTTTGAATCTAATGTTATTGCTGATTTACGGAAACAGGCTTTCTCCTATATGATTGGTCATTCTCATGCTTTTTTTGCAAATAATTTTGGCGGTTCTCTTACTCATAGAATAAATAAGTACGCTAGATCTTTTGAAAAATTAGCTGACAGAATGGCAGGAGATGGATTACCATTACTTGTAAGGGGAATTGGAACAGTCGTAGCCATTTATACATTGTTGCCAAAGTATTCTTATATTTTAGGAATTTTTTGTATTGTTTTTTTAGTAACTACTTTTATTTATATTCGTTATAAATTAAAATACGATGTTATTGCATCAGAGGCCGATTCAAAAACAACCGGAGTATTATCTGACTCAATTGGCAACCACTCATCAATTCAATTATTTACTGGTAATAAATATGAAAAAGAACGAGTAGGAAAGACCATAGATAAACAAAAAAAAGCAAGTGCCATAAACTGGTATTTATGGGCAGGACTCGAATCTATAAGCAGTTTTTATTCATTTGGCATTGAATTTATTCTTTTTTGGGTAGTATTAGGAGATTGGAAATTAGGATTGGTGACTTTACCAATTATTGTTTTACTGCAAAGTTATATGATTCGTCTTGTTGAGAATTTATGGAGGTTTGGATCTATCGTACGCGCTTATTATGAAAGTTTTGCTGACGCAGAAGAAATGGCTGTTATCTTAAATACACCATATGAAATTATAGATAATGTAAAACAAAAAATTAAAAATGTATCCGGTAAGGTTGTATTTAATAATGTTACTTATTTTTATGAAAATAATAATATGAATGTATTAGATAATTTTAATTTAGTTATTCCATCTGGGCAAAAAATTGCTATTGTCGGCTCATCTGGTGCAGGAAAGACAACATTCGTTCGTCTTTTGATGAGATTGTTTAATTTAACATCTGGTAAAATCATGATTGATGATATTGATATAAAAAATATTTCTCAGGAAAATCTTCGTGAGCAAATTGGTTTTGTTCCACAAGACCCAATACTTTTTCATAGAACTCTTATGGAAAATATTCGTTACGGAAGAAGAAATGCTACAGATGCTGAAGTATTAGAAGCAGCACATTTGGCTCATTGTGATGAATTTATTGATTCATTGCCGAATGGTTATAAAACATATGTTGGTGAACGTGGTATAAAACTTTCTGGTGGTGAAAGACAAAGAGTTGCTATTGCACGCGCTATTTTAAAAAATGCTCCAATTCTGGTTTTAGATGAAGCTACTTCTTCTCTTGATTCTCATTCTGAATTTTTAATCCAAGATGCATTAGAAAAACTTATTCAAAATAAAACAACTATTATCATCGCACATAGACTTTCTACTATTAGGAAAATGGATAGAATTATTGTTATCGAAAAAGGTAAAATTATTGAAGATGGAAGCCACGATGAATTATCTAATAGAAAAAGTGGGTTATATAAAAAATTATGGGACTTACAGGCTGGTGGTTTTAAAAGCACAGTTTAAGTAAATAGGTCTTACTTAATGTTAAAATGCAATTGGAGTAAATGATATTTTTTGCTAGTATATAACTATGTCCGATTTAAAACATATAAGAAATTTTTCAATTATAGCGCACATTGATCATGGTAAGAGTACCTTAGCCGATCGAATGCTTGAAATTACTGGTACTATTGAAAAACGTAAAATGAAAGAACAATTTCTTGATTCTATGGATTTGGAAAGAGAAAGGGGGATTACCATTAAAATGCAGCCAGTCAGGATGGAGCATAATTTAGGTGATCAGAATTACATTTTAAATCTAATAGACACTCCTGGTCACATAGACTTCTCATATGAAGTATCTCGTGCCCTAAAGGCCGTAGAAGGCTCAATTTTGCTTGTAGACGCAACTCAGGGTGTTCAGGCTCAAACTCTTACAACACTAGAGATGGCCAAAGAAAGTGGACTAGTCATCATTCCTGTTTTATCAAAAATTGATTCACCACTTGCTAGGATAGATGAAGTAAAAATGGAAGTCGCAATACTTTTAGATATTGATCCAGATATTATTTTAGAGGTTTCTGGAAAAACTGGAGAGGGTGTAGAAAAATTATTAGAAGAGATAATAAAAAGAATCCCTGAACCTGCCTCGACGCAAGGCGGGCCAAAAAAATATGAAGAAGTGAAAGATAGCGCTCAAGCGCTTGTCTTTGATTTTAAATATGACAACCATCGTGGTGTAATTGTATATATTCGAGTATTTGATGGTTCAATAAAAAAAGGGGATTCCTTACTCTTTTCAGTATCTGGAGAAAAATTTATTGCTCTTGAGGTGGGAACTTTTTCACCAGAAGAAAATCCAAAAGATTTTATAAGAACAGGAGAAATCGGTTATATTATTACTGGTATAAAAAAACCAGGTATTGCTTCTGTTGGAGATACTATAACTTTTAATAAAAAACCATTAGCAGCATTACCTGGATATATGAATCCAAAGCCAGTGGTGTGGGCTTCAGTTTATCCAGAGGACGCAGATGATTTTGCAAATTTAAAACTTTCACTGGGACGTTTACGTTTATCTGATTCTGCTTTTTCATACGAAGAAGAATCTTCAGGTGTTTTAGGTAAGGGTTTTCGTTGTGGTTTTCTCGGAATGCTACATTTAGAAATTATTACTGAGCGCCTAAGAAGGGAATTCGGTCTTAATCTAATTGTGACAATGCCTTCTATTACTTATAAAGTTCTTCTAAAAAATAATCAAGAAAAAATAATTTATTCACCACATTTTTTTCCAGATGATAATTTGATAAACAAAGTATATGAGCCATGGATTTCAGTTAAAATAATTACACCACAAGTTTATACTGGTATTTTGATGCCATTTTTATTTGATCACGAAGCAGAGGTGAATCTCACTGAAAGTTTTGGAGATAATCGTTCAGCTATAAATTTAGAAATGCCATTAAGGGAATTGATGCGTAATTTTTTTGATGATTTAAAGAGCATTACATCTGGTTATGGATCACTCTCATATGAAATTGGAGAATACAGAGAAGCTGATGTCGTTCGTTTAGATATTTTAGTAGCAGATGAACCAGTAGTAGCTTTTTGTAGAATAGTTTCTCGACGTCGAGTAGAAGAAGAAGCACATAACCAAGTAGATAGATTAAAAAAGGTTATTCCTAGGCACCAATTTGCTTTTAAAATTCAAGGTAAGGCACTAAGTAGAATAATTGCATCAGAGACAGTTTCAGCATTCCGTAAGGATGTTTTGATGCATGGTAGTAAGGTTGTTGGTGGTGGAGATGTGAGCCGTAAAAAGAAATTATTAGAAAAACAAAAGAAAGGAAAAGCGAGAATGAAAGAAAACGCCAAAGTAAACATCACTCAAGACGTATTTTTAAAGATGATGCGTTCTGGAGAATAGGTTTATGTTTTAGGTAATTGGAGCATATAGTAGGATCATACTTACTATAATCAATACACATAAAACTCCCCAGATGATTTGTATTTTCTTTTTGTGCTTTTTGTTGAAAAACATATGATTATTATATCACTTTATGAGAAATTTTCAAGAAAAAAATAAATTTAAAAAAGTAGTACAGTCAAAAATATTTTTAATAATTTTTGGTATTTTAATTATTTTTTTTACATATAATGTTTTTAATCTAATTATTAAAATGCAAGATACTATTAAAAATAGAAAAATTGTGGAAAATAAAATAAAGGATTTGGAAAAACAAAAAATGGAACTTTTAATAAATATTGATAAGCTAAAAACAGATAAGGGTATAGAGGAAAATATTAGAGAAAAATTCGGATTAGGAAAGGAAGGAGAGGGAATGATAGTAGTGGTAGATGAAAAAAAAGAGAATGAAGAAAAAGAAGAAAATTCAAATAGTTTCTTTTCTAGAATAATAAATTGGTTCAAACAGTAGTAGTATTTAATCTATGATTTACATTAAAGTTATTGTTACAACTGGTGTAAAAAAAGAAAGTATAATAGAAAAAAAATCTAATTATTTTGAAATTTCAGTTAAAGAAAAAGCAGAAAGAAATATGGCAAACAAGAGGGTTGTGGAAATTATAGCTAATTATTTTAAGGTTTCAGTCAAAAAAGTAAGAATTATAAATGGCCATCATCATCCGCATAAGCTTTTAGTTGTGGATAGTAAGATATGATATAATATATATATGAAAATTGTATTTTTTGAAGTACCAGAATCCGAACAGCCTATTTTTAGTGAAGCTTTTAGTAATATTGAAATTTATTTTTATGAAGGAAAATTAAATGAAGATAGTGCTAAATTAGCTGAAGATGCTGAAATTGTTTCAGTTTTTGTTAATTCTGTAGTAGATAAAAATATTATTGATGTTTTACCTAATTTAAAACTCATTACTACTCGTTCGACTGGTTTTGACCATATTGACTTAACCTATGCCAATACAAAGGGTATTATAGTTTCAAATGTTCCAGCATATGGTTCTTATACTGTGGCTGAATTTACTTTTGGTTTACTTTTAAATTTATCAAGGAAAATTAATCAAGCCAACAATCATCTGTGTGATAATGCCGATTTTAATATTTTTTCATTACAAGGTTTTGATTTAAAGGGTAAGACTATTGGAGTTATTGGTACTGGAAAAATTGGTAAAAATGTAATTAATATTGCTAATGGTTTTGGAATGAATGTCTTAGCTTATGACTTATACCCTGATTTAACTTTTGCTAAAGAAAATAATTTTATTTATAAAACATTGGAAGAAATATTAGCTGAATCAGATGTTTTAACTTTACACGTTCCATATACAAAAGAAAATCATCATTTAATAAATAAAGAAAAAATTAATTTAATGAAAAAAGGAGTTTATTTAATTAATACTGCTCGAGGAGAGTTGGTGGATACAGAAGCTCTGATTTTTGGTTTAAAGAGCGGAACAATAGCTGGGGCAGGGCTAGACGTATTAGAGGGTGAGAGAGATTTAAAAGAAGAGATCGACATAGTTTCTTGTTCTGAAAAATCTGAAAGAGTTAAGGATTATAAAATTCTTTTAGAAGATCGTGTATTGATAGATATGCCTCAGGTAATTGTGACTCCTCATATTGCTTTTTATTCGAAAGAGGCAGAATCAGAAATTATAAAAACTACGATAGAAAATATTAAAGGTTTTATTTCTAATAAATTAATTAATATTGTAAAATAATAAAATATTATGACAAAAAAATGGATTAAAAATTTTGATGAACTATCTATTACTGAAAATCGCAAATTGGCATTAGAAATTATTGAAGCTGGCCTAAGTGCAATTTCTAGTGAAGAAGTAATTTTGAATAAAATTAAATTAGAAAATAATATCTTGTCAGTGATGGGTCAAAATTTTGATTTACAAAAATTTAAAAAAATAAAAGTAGTTGGTTTTGGAAAAGCAGTCGGTGGAGCTGCTTTAGCACTAGAGAAAGTCTTAGGAGATAAGGTTGATTCTGGAGCAATCGTTGGATTAGATAAATCTCCATGTAAAAATATTGAAACATTTATTGGTACACATCCTAAGCCATCAGAAATTAATATTTTAGCAGGAAAGAGAATTTATGAAATTGTAAAAGACTCAAATGAAGATGATTTAATTATAGTTTTAGTGTCTGGTGGTGGTTCAGCTCTTTTGTCTTTTCCAGATAGTGAGGTTGAACAAGGTAAAAAACTTTATGAAAATGCATTAAAATCAGGGCAAACTATAAATGAGACAAATACCATTAGAAAACATTTATCACTTTTGAAGGGTGGTGGTTTGGTTAAATTGGCTTATCCAGCAACCGTTATAGGAATAATTTTTTCTGATGTACCAGGTGATAACTTCAAAGAAGTGGCTTCTGGTTCTACATATAAAGATGATACTACTATCGATGATGCTCAAAAAATAATCAATAAATATAATTTAGGTAAATATGAATTAATTGAAACTCCCAAAGATGATAAATATTTTGAGAAAGTTTATAATTTTGTTTTAGTTTCAAATAAAACAGCTGTCGAGGCAATGTCTGAAAAGGTGATAGAACTCGGTATGGTTCCCAATATAATTTCTACTGAGCTATATGATGAAGTTGATAATACTCTTAAAAAAATTTGTGATGCTAAAAAAGAAAATACTGTGGTTTTGGCTGCAGGAGAACCAAGATTAATAGTAACAAAACAAGGAGGAAGTGGTGGTAGAAGTTTATTTATGGGATTGAGAGCAAGTAAATTAAAAATTATTGATGAAGATTCAGTTTTAATACCACTAGCTTCAGATGGAAGGGACAATAGTGATGCCGCTGGTGTGATAGTTGATAAAAATACCTATAAACACATAGAGGAATCGAATATAAATATAGATGAGTACTTAGAAAGCTTTGATGTATATCCTGTTTTCAAGAAGTCTGGTGACATGATCATAACTGGTCCTACTGGTGCGAATGTATCTGACTTAATGATATTATTAACTAAAAAATAATTATAATAAAAAATATGGAAAATAAAATCACAAAAATTTTAGCAGAAGAGATTAAGGATTCAAGAGGTAATCCAACCTTAAAAGTAATAGTTTGGTCTGGAGACATATCTGCTAGTTTTTCTGTGCCTTCTGGCGCAAGCACAGGGGCACATGAGGCTCATGAGCTCCGTGATGCAGATGGTAAGGGCATTAAGGACGCAGTATATAAAGTTAATAATTTAATAGCTGGAAGTTTAATAAATAAAGATGTTTTTAGTCAAAAAGAAATAGATCAAATTATGATCGATTTAGATGGAACACCTAATAAGGATAATATAGGTGGTAATTCAATGATTGGTGTAAGCATTGCTTGCGCTAAATTAGCAGCTAAGATTTCAAATCAAGAGGTTTTTAAATATTTACGTACACTTACTGAAATAAAACCATCTATTTCAGTAGAATCAGGAGAGGTGAGGAAAGCCCCATACCTTTATATGAATTTAATCAATGGTGGTAAGCATGCTAAAAATGATTTAGCTTTTCAAGAATATCATATTGTCCCTAACACAGAAGATGTAGAGGAGGCGATTGAAATAGGAATTAAAATTCAAAATACATTAAAGAAAAATATTTTATTAGAATTAGGAGAAGATTCTTTATTGTTGGGAGATGAGGGAGGTTTTGCTCCAAAAATAAGTGATATAAAAAAACCATTAGATTTATTAACTGAAGCAATAAAACAAAACTATCTTTTAGGTAAAGTTTTTTTAGCCTTAGATGTGGCTGCTTCATCTTTTTATACAAAAGAAAAGTCTGGTGATTTAAATGGTTTTTATAAAGTTGATAATAAAAATATATCCAAAGATGAATTGATGATTATATATAGATCACTGATCAAAGAATATAGTTTATTTTCTATCGAAGATCCTTTCGACGAAGAGGACTTCGAAAGCTTTAAAAAATTAAAAGAAAATAATCTTAATTTGAAAGTGGTTGGAGATGATCTAACTGTTACTAATAAAATTCTTTTAGCTCAGGCGATTAAAATGGAAAGTATAAATACAATGATAATAAAACCAAATCAGATAGGCACACTTTCAGAGACATTAGAAACAATGAAAATGGCCAGAGAAAATGATATAGAATTAATCGTAAGTCATAGAAGTGGAGAAACAGACGATGATTTTATTGCAGATTTAGCTTTTGCTTTTGGGTGTTTTGGCTTGAAGTCTGGTGCCCCCGAAAAATTTGAAAGAAAGATAAAATATGATAGATTAAAAGTAATTACAAAAATTAATTAAAAATATATGACAAGTAAAGCACAAATAGTAGCAACCATAGGTCCAGCAAGTAAAGAAAAAGAAATGATAAAAGAAATGATAAAACATCAAATGGATGTCGCTCGTTTAAATTTTTCTTGGGGTACACATGATGAGCATTCTCAATTTATAAAAGACATAAGAGAGAGCGCAAAAGAAGAAGGAAGAATAATCCCTATTATTCAAGATTTATCTGGGCCAAGAGTCCAAGAGAAATCTGGTCATGAATTTCAAAAAGGAGCAGAAAATATAACCACTGAAAAAGATTTAAATGATTTAAAATTTGGAATTGAACATAATGTTGATTACGTAGCCATGTCATATGTTGGTTGTGCTAATGATGTATTAAAATTACGAGAATATATGAAAAATTTTGGTAAGGTAATTCCAATTATTGCAAAAATTGAAAGAAAGGTTGCACTAGAAAATTTAGATGAAATTATAAAAGTTACTGATGCTATTATGATCGCTCGTGGTGATTTAGGAAATGAAATACCAATTGAAGAGATTCCATTTGTTGAAAAAGAAATTATTGAAAAATGTAAAAAAAATAATAAGCCAGTTATCGTGGCTACTCAGATGCTTCTTTCTATGACAGAAAATTCTATTCCGACTAGAGCTGAAGTTACGGATGTGGCCTATGCTATCATTAATGGTGCTGACGCTGTGATGCTTTCAGAAGAAAGTGCTTCTGGTAAATACCCACTTGAAGCTGTAAAAATAATGGAAAAAATAATTATTGAGTCTGAGAAATATCTAATGAAAAAAGTTTATACAAATAATTTGTAAAAATATCTTGATTTTGTGCGGGATGCGAGAATCGAACTCGCGTCTAATCCTTGGGAAGGACTCATGCTACCACTATACCAATCCCGCATTTATTTTATTATACAGCTTACAAAATATCTTCCGGCCTTAGGAATACTCATGTCACCACTTATCCCGATCCTGTATATTTCAAATATTACCACTTTTTGATTTTTTAGTTAATATGCTAAAATAGTTTATTAAAAGTTAACATTTAATATACTTGTCCCGTTAGAAATTCACAGAATGGGATAAAGTATAGAGGTAACAAATTATCTGTTTTTATGTATAAGTAATTATATGTACGAGTGGAATAATTTTTAATGGGATGAAAAAAGTAGAAATATACTCAACGCCCACGTGTCACTATTGTCATTTAGCTAAAGATTTTTTTAATGAGAATAATATAACTTACATTGAACATGATGTAGCTAGTGACTTAGCAAAAAGAAAAGAGATGGTTGAGTTGACCAGTCAAATGGGTGTGCCTGTAATCGTAATAGATGGGGATTGGGCAGTAGGCTTTAATAAGCCAGAAGTGGCCAAAATGTTGGGATTAATATAGTTTTTATTTTTGTGCCCCCACTCCGAATCGAACGGGGATCTATTCCTTAGGACGGAACTGTTCTATCCATTGAACTATGGGGGCAATATAGATAATTTAACATATAAATCTAGTTTTTAAAAATTGTTTTTTAAAATTTTTGTGCTAATATATTAAGGTATGGATCCTGAATCAAAAAAATTACTTCAAGATACTTTTGATCTTGTAAAAGAGAATAACTTAATGATCAATAAAGTTAGACGTACTCAAAATATCGCGACCTTTTCAAGGATAGCTTATTGGGTAATAATAATTGGTATTGCAGTAGGTGCTTTCTATTTTATTCAGCCATTTATAGATCAAATAGGTGAGTTTACAAAAAGTGCTGGTATTAATTTTGATCAATTGAAAGGTTTGGCAAATATGCCGAGGTAGCTCAGTAGTAGAGCATTCGCCTGAAGAGCGACTGGTCGGCAGTGCGATTCTGCCCCTCGGCACATAGTAAAATACCCCATAGGCAAGGCCTATGGGGTATTTTATATTTAATTTATATTGATTTTACTTTTACATTAGTTTTCTTTTCTTTGTCTATTTTAGGAAGTTTTATTGTTAGTAGTCCATGCTTTTCTGTTGCCTCAGCTTCCTCTGGATCTATTTCTTGTGGTAGAGATATTGTTCTAGAAAAAGTTCCCCAATAAAGTTCTTTAGTAAAATAATTATCTTCTTCAATGGTTCTAGATTCTCCTCTTTTGCCTTTAATAGTAACGATATCTCTAGCAATTGTTAGTTCTAAATCTTCTGGTTTTACTCCAGCTACCATAGTTTGTACGATTATATCACTTGGTGTTTGGTAAACATCTACAGTCAACTCAGCATCTTCATCTTCTTCCATCCAATTGCTTGTATTTTTATCACTATTTTTTACTGGCAATCTTTTTATTTCTTCTTCAGTATCTTCATCTGCTCTTACACTTCCAGTTAGTCTTTCAAAAAAACTTCTTTTTTTGTTATACATTTAATTAAAAATTAAACTATTATTACATATTTTATTTAAATATATAAAGATAGGTAATTATATTGTTATTAAAATTTTTTCATTAATAAATTTTTTAATGCAATAAGTATATTCTATATTAATCAATACTCATTCTTCTTAACTTTTCAAAAAGCAGTAAGTTGATAATTGTTACGACCCACAGAAAAGTAAAAACTTGTAGGAATCCACTTCCACTATCTTTCATTATAAAAAAATTAAAGACACTATGCAAGGTTATGGCCATAATAAAACCAAGTAGAAGATGAATTTTTTTTATAAATTTATTTAAATAGAAAGATAAACCGATCATAATTCCAAGAATTCCACTTGAGACAGCATGCAACAATGTAGAACCAAGAAATCTAAGGTACCCTGTTAAAAGTCCTACAGTTGCCTGGTTTAAAGAAAGAGGTTTAATTAAAAAAAGCATATTTTCAAGAGCAGCGAAACCCAATGCAGAGGTAATTAAAAATATTGGCCAATCTATAGGTTTATTTATATAATTTGTTCTATATAGTAAAATTATTACTGTTAAATATTTTATTATTTCTTCTACGCTTGCCCAACCAAGTATTTGTAAATGTGGTGTATGCACGGTACCTTGAATAAATTTTTGTATAGGTAGTGTAAAAATAACCGAAGCCATACCTAAAATAAAACAAATAAAAATTATTCCTTTTGGTTCAGGTTCCTCCTTGTCTTCATTGAGCCAAAACCACAACCACAAAAGAGAAGGAACGACTCCACCCAAGAAGGCTAATCCTAAAATTTTTGGGTCATTAATCATTGGGCCATTTTTCAACCATTAAAACCGGCGCTAAAGAATTTTGTGTTGTTGTACCAGTATTGCGTCGGGGTAATAATATTTGCCAAATTTCTTCGGTTATAAATGGTGTAAATGGATGTAATGTTTTAAGTAATATTGTAAGTTGTAAATATAACAATGCTTTGGCAGAATCAGAATTGTTATTTTCTAATATTTTTTTCTTTGAGCGTTCTATTATTATATTAGCAAAAGTATTCCAGAAATAGTGATATAATTTTTCAGCAACTATTGAATAACGAAATTCATTCATTTCTTTTGTTATTTCTTTTATTAAATTTTCTAGTTCTTCCTGTGATATAGCATCTTCTTCATCTAATTTAGGCAAGTTATTCAAATCTAAATCACTAATTTTCTCTAAAACAAAACGCGAAGCATTCCAGATTTTATTAGCAAATTTTCCATAACCCCGTATATCATTTTCGTTTAGTTTCAAATCATTTCCAGGAGTATTACCTATAATCATCGCCAGACGCAATGCATCATTGCCATACTTTATAATAATATCTAATGGATCTATCGCTTTATCGCCCATAGATTTTGACATTTTTTTACCATCCATAGTGCGGATCATTCCATGTAGATAAACATTTTCAAATGGAATTTCTCCAAGCAAATATTGAGACATTAGTACCATTCTAGCAACCCAGAAGAAAATAAGATCATGTCCAGTTTCAAGCATTGTGGTAGGGTGATAATTTTTTAAATCTGTATTTTCTGTTGGCCAGCCTAAAGTTGAGAATGTCCATAGGCCAGAAGAAAACCAAGTATCTAATGTATCAGTATCTTGTTCCCAATTTTCTATATCTTCTGGAGGATTGATGTTACAATAAATTTTTTTATTTTCGGCCTGCCCCGAACTAAGCTCTGCTTTGGTTCTGGGGTACCAAACAGGAATTCTATGCCCATACCAGATTTGGCGAGAAATACACCAGTCTCGTAAATTTTCAATCCAATTAAAATAAACTTTTTCAAAATGATTTGGAATAATTTTTATTTTTCCATCACGAACTGGTTCAAGCATTAATTCTTTTAGACTTTTATTTTCACGATTTGGAATTTTTTTATTTACATCAATGAACCATTGAAGTTTTGGTAATGGTTCAATAATTGCTCCAGTTCTTTCTGCGGTAGAAACATTTTGATTTATTTCTTCTTCTTTTTCTAGTAAATTATTTTCTTTTAACCAGCTGACTATGATTTCACGTGCTTCTGTTGTTTTTTTATTTAATATTCTTTCATCACCAATGGTCATTTTGGCGAATTCATTGATAACTTGCTTGCTGGGCAATTTATGTCTTTGGGCAATCTCTGCGTCAGTTTGACTATGTGCTGGGGTGACACCAAGTGCTCCAGTACCAAAATCTCTTTCAACTGTTCCATCTGCAATTATTTTAATTTCTAATTTTACTCCACAAAAATCTTCTACCACATAGGTCTTGCCTATGTAATCTTTATACCGCGGATCTTCTGGATGAACAGCAACTGCAGTATCTCCGACTTTTGTTTCTGGTCTAGTAGTTGAAATATAGATAGGGAAGTCGGCACTATATTTAAAGGTGTACATTTTTGCTTTTCTTTCTTCATAGACAATTTCATCATCTGAGATTACAGTTTGTCCTTTTGGATCCCAGTTTACTATTCTATTGCCACGATAAATAAGACCATCATCATACATCTGCTTGAAGGTAGTGCGGACAGCTAAATTTCTTTTCTCATCTAAGGTATATGCTTCACGAGACCAATCTAAAGATGCTCCCATTTTTTTGGTTTGGCGTACTATCGTATCATGAGATTCTTGGGCAAATTTTTCTACTCTCTTTAAAAATTCTTCACGGCCCAAATCTTTTTTCTTTATTCCTTCTTTTTCTAAAAGTTTTTCAACTTTTGATTGAGTAGCTATAGCAGCATGATCAGTGCCAGGTAACCATAATGTTTTTTTACCTTGCATTCTGGCATAACGGGTCATTATGTCTTCAATAGTCAAAACTAAAGCATGTCCTGTGTGCAAGCTACCAGTAACATTCGGTGGAGGTAAAACCATAGAAAAAATTTCTGCGTCAGATTTTGTAACTCCTTTTTCAACACAAATATCAGGGTTAAAAAAACCACTGTCTTCCCAGAGTTTATAGATTTTATCTTCAGTTTCTTTTGGGTCGTAAGGTTTTAAAAACTTATCATTAATCTCCATATCTAGAATATAGCATTTTTTATAGCCTTAATCCACCTAGAGCTTTTATTTTAGAGTGCGTGGTAGTTTTTTGTTTGTTTTTTACAAATTTATAGTATCCAGCTATGCCAATCATTAGGGCATTATCACCAGAAAGTTTTTTTGTGGGCAAATATAGCTTTTGCTTGTTTTTTGTTAATTTTTGAAGCTCCTTTTTTAAATATTTATTAGCAGAAACTCCACCAGCCACGATTAGAGTTTTAATTTTATATTTTTCGATAGCTTTTCTGGTTTTATAAATTAAGGTTTCAACTACTGCATTTTCAAATTCAAGGGCAATAGCTTTTTTAATGTTTTCATTTTCTAAAATTTTTGGATTTTCTTTTTTAAGATCTCGAATCAAATATAATACGGCAGTTTTCAGACCAGAAAAAGAAAAATCAAAATTTTTACTATACATCATAGGACGAGGCAAAGAAAAACAAAGTTTCTCTGGGTACGCAATTTTCTTACTAGAAAATTGCTGAAGTCCTCGCGCCGTCGCGCTCGAAACCCCCGACGAAACTTGTTTTTCTTTCCCTCTAATACTCTCTGCTAATTTTGAAATATAAGGCCCACCTGGATAGGGTAGTTCTAACATCCTGGCTACTTTGTCAAAAGCTTCACCAGAAGCATCATCTAATGTCTCTCCGATAATTTGATATTTACCAAAATCTTTTATTAAAACAAGTTCAGTGTGGCCTCCAGAAACTAAAAGCGAAAGAGCAGGAAAATTTATTTTTTCAATAGAAAATTCTTTGTTTTTTACAAATACAGAAAATAAATGCCCTTCCATGTGATTTACTGGTACGATGGGGATGTTCCATTTTTTGGAAAGCTCTTTGGCAAAGACAATTCCAGTCCAAAGAGCTGGTTCGAGTCCGGGCCCAGAAGTAACTGCAATAAGGTCTATCTGTTTAGGGTTTAATTTTGTAGATTTTAAAATTTTATCAAGAAGTATTGGTAAATTTTTCATGTGTTCTCTTTTTGCCAGAGCAGGGAAGACACCACCAAATGGAGCGTGGATTTTAATCTGGGAATTTAGAACATTTCCTAAAATTCTAAAAGTATTTCCTTTTACTTCTAAAATACTTATTCCAGTTTCGTCACAACTTGTTTCAATTGATAATATTTTCATGTGCGTGATACAGGATTCGAACCTGTGACCTACCCCACGTCAAGGGGTCGCTCTACCAACTGAGCTAACCACGCTATAATCTACCAAAGCCGACGCTTGTGGTCGGCTCCCCGACATTACGTCGGGGCTGAGCTAACCGCGCATGGTTTTAATATACAAAAGATCTGGCATAAAAACAAACTTTTCACACTGAATGTACCAAGTATTGACTTTACGGACTGGAAAATGTAATGTAAAAGAAAAATTGTTTAACTTAAATACTTTGAAAACATGATAGCAAAAATTTTAATTATGGAAGACGATGAGTTTTATTTTGAAATAATTAAAGAGGTTTTAGAAAATATGTCTTTAACCTTTTACCCAAATTCAAAAAAAGACTTTTTTCGACTCAGGTCATTACTTAATAGAGCTTTTTCTCCAGATGTTTCAACTAAAAAAGAATCAACAGAGGAAATTTCTCAGATTTTAAAAGACAACACAGATAAAGAAACTACCTTTTTGGTTACTTGCTGTTTTGGGGAAAGTCAGGACCCAACCCTTGAAGGATTAGCTCTTTATAAAATGTTTACTAAAGATTGTGGAGGAAAAACGATTATTATATCAAGCACAACACTTTCGAAAGAAATTGAAACTATTGAAAATTTTTGTAAAAAAGAGCTTAATTGTTTTCTTTTTAGAAAATCTGCAAAAAGTTTAAAAAATAATCTAAGAAAAGCTCTTGAAATTCCTGATCATCTCTTATTTAAGAGTCTTGGAATCTTTACAAATTTACACGGCTTTAAATTAGTCGAAAGTCCTGAAAAAAATGAATATTATTTTCTTTACTATAAAGGAGAAGGTTTTGAAAATATTGTTCAATGTGGTGGAGGTAAGGTATCAAAAGATTCTCCAGATGGTGTATTTTTAGGGGCAATATCGAAAGAATCTTCAAAAGAAAGAATGATAGTCTGGGTTAAAGAAACAGTAAATAATACTGTTAAGGAATATGATTTTATTCCCAAACCTGAATGGTAATAATATAATTTCTTTAATAAACGTAAACAGCTTGGATTAATAATATAATTTAAGCTGTTTTTTATTTTTACAATACTTTTGTTTCTATTTTTAAACTATCTTTTCCTGTATTCTCTCAAGCGCCAAAATGAATGCTCCCCGACGTAGGTCAGTATTTGATTCTTTTGCAATCTTAGAAATTTTCTGAGCAGAATCTCGGAGCAATGGTTCTAATTTATCAAAGACTTCTTTTTCACTCCAGTGTTCTCCTTTTAGATTTTGATCCCATTCAAAATAGGATACAGTTACACCACCAGAATTAGCTAAAATATCTGGTATTACTGGAATACCTTTTTTGAATAATATTTCGTCTGCTTCTGGTGTTACAGGGCCATTAGCAAGCTCTAGAATAGCTTTAGCGTGTATTTTGTCAGCATTTTGATCTGTTATCTGATTTTCAAAAGCAGCCGGGATTAAGAGGTCTGTTTCAACTTCTAATAATTCTGCATTGGTTATTTCCTTAGTATTAGGGAAGCCAGATAGGGAACCAGTATTCTTTTTGTATTCCATTAATTTTTCTATATCTAAACCATCCGGATTATAAACTCCACTTTTTGAATCAGAAACTGCTACGATAGTATGTCCGGCTTTACTCCAAATAAGTGCTGCATGGGATCCTGCATTACCGAAACCTTGAATAGCAACTTTACATTTTTCTCCTAAATTTAATTCATTTTTCAATGCTTCGAATACAAAGAATCCTCCTTGAGCAGTCGCTGTGCCTCGGCCTTCGGAACCACCTTTATCAAGTGGCTTACCGGTAATCATAGCTCCAGTTTTGTCTCCAGTAATTTTTTGATATTCATCATTCATCCAAGCCATTATTTCTCCGGTAGTATTTACATCAGGTGCGGGCACATCTTTGTGTGGTCCTAATATATCAGAAAGTTTTTGAACAAAGCCTCGTGAGAGTCTTTCTAATTCTCCACTAGACAATTCCTTTGGGTTTACTGTGATTCCACCCTTTCCACCACCCATTGGAATACCAGCCACTGCACATTTTAAAGCCATCCAAAAAGCCAGGGCCTTTACTTCATTGATTTCAGTATCTTGGTGATAACGAATTCCACCTTTATATGGTCCGAGAGCATTATTATATTCAACTCTATATCCTTCAAAAACTTTTGTAGAACCATTGTCCATTTTTACTGGAATTGAAATTCGAATATCTCTATCTGGTTGGCGTAAGCGAGTGATAAATTCAGTATCGAATTTTTTGACCTCTGTTACTTTGTCTAATTGTGACATTGCGTTTTGAAATGGGTTTTGCATCCCGTACGAAATAAAAGTTTATTGTTTCGCTTTTATTTTATTAAAATATTGATAAATAAATTTTTTCCCATATAAATATTAATTTCGTACGGGATAAATATTTTAGATGTCTATTATACTACAAATTTTTCTAGTCTTTCAAGTTCTTCCTTGGTATTGGCACCAAGTGCTTCATGTGCTTCAATTGTAATACTTTCAATTTTTTCTTTATCTTCTCCAGCTATTTTAAAAAGATCAGTTAAATAATATTCATTTTGGGCATTTTGATTTTTGATTTTTTTTAAATTTTGCCAAAGCCATTTTGCGTCAAACATATAACATCCAGCATTCACTTCTTTAATATTTTTTTCTTCTTCTGTAGCATCTCTATATTCTTTAATTCCTACAACTTCATTATTGTCTCGTAAAATTCTACCAAAAGCGATAAAAGAATTTCTCCATTCATTAAAATTATCGACTACCGTTGTGGTTAGTGTTATAACTGCTTTTGAATCTACATGCTTTTTTATTAAATCATTTATGGTTTTACTAGATATCAAAGGTTGATCGCTTGATAGTACTAAAACGTATTTTGCATCCTCGCAATTTTTCTCCGCAAAAGAAACAGCATGTCCAGTTCCTAATGGTTCTGGTTGTAAAGCATATTCACAAGTATCTCCTAATGCTAATTCTATTAAATCAGCTTTGTGTCCCACGATAACTATTGGTTTTTGATTAGAGATTTCTTTTATTGAGTCCAGGACATAATTGATCATAGCTTTGCCCTTAAGGGGGATCAGAGCTTTAGGTAATTCACTCAACATTCTTTTACCTTTTCCGCCAGCTAAAATAACGATTTTTATATTATTCATAGCATTCATTATATACCAAAATCAGCTTTATTTTAATTGACTTTATATATATTTGTGATATTATATATAGGAATTTTGAAACTTGAAAAAATAATTTTTAAATAAATACATATATGGAAAAAGAAAATCAAACTAATCATCTAATGGAGGAAAATGAACAAGAAAAAAAAGAGATAAAAAGAATGAAATATGCTGGGATTTTAGGACTTGGTTTGTTATGCATAATAATAACGCCATCTTTGTCCAGTTTTATAGAAGACTGGGCATGCGCTATTATTTTTATAGGAGGATTATCTTTTATGGCATACTCTTATTTTTCTTATTTTAAGGATAATAAATAATTGTAATTAATAATTTAGAACACTGACAAAAATGTCAGTGTTTTTTTTATTGCGTTGTATCTCCAACTAAATATGTTTGTATATTTTGCAAATGTTCTTCATAGGTCGGGGAGCAATGAGTAATATGATTTTTGTCATGTAGATAATATAAGCAATTAGTGGTAGTTGGGTTTAATACTGCTTCGATGGCAGGAATTCCAGGATTACAAATTGGATGTGGAGGTAAACCTTTGTATTTATAGGTATTAAAAGGTGAGTCAGTTTGTTTTAAGGAGATAGCGATCGGAGCCCACCAGCCTTTATCAATATCACCTCGCATGTATTGGAGTGTGGCATCGACTCCGAGGGCCATATTTTGATTTAATCTATTCCAAAGAATTCCAGCAATGAGTGGCATATCAGCATTATTAGCAGCTTCTCTTTGTACGATAGAAGCTAAGGTGAGGGCACTAGTCCATTTTATATTTTTAGCAGTAAATTGAGGTAAAAATAAATAAAATTTTTCATTAAATTTTGCCAATAATCTTTTTGCTACTAATGCTGGTTCTTCAGCAATAGGAATTAGATATGTGTCTGGATAATAAACTCCTTCAGTGTATTCAGGGCTAGGGATAGTATCTACTGAAATCCAATTATCTTTTTGTGCATTTGTCCAGCCGAGAGTATTGGCTAATATTGTAGCAATTTCTTCTTTTCTTAATCCTTCTTTTATTACTACCCACTTCATATATGGCTTAGAGTGTAGAACTTTATTAATTTGGATTTCAGTCATTTCTTTAGACAATTTATAAGCACCTGGGGAGATGGGAGTTTTTTCTTTATTTAATAAATCTAAAAAGTTTATTGTATCAATAATGAAACCAGCTTGGAATAAATTATTAGTAATTTCTTCATTAGTATTTGATAAGCTTATGGTGAATCTATCAGTGCCTTCTGGAAGTGGTGGCTCAGGTGGAGGAATACTAGCTTCTTTTTTGGGAGCTAAAACTGTTATTTCTTCTGTATTTGTGATAATTGTTTCTTTCTGTTCTATATTTTCTATTAATTTTATTTCTTCTTCATTGTTTGGTGTGTTTGTAGTTTTGTTTAATTTTGGATATAAAAAATACCCACCAACAGAGAAAAGAATAGCGATTACAAGACCTATTATTATATTTTTTACACAATTTTGCATATCTTAAAGTATAACATTTATTTTTTTAAAAATTAGATTATAATATTTTTAATATTACTATACACTATGGCTTTTTTGATTTTTTTAAAGTAAAATGATAGAGTATTTTTATCTGGCCCCATCGTCTAACGGTTAGGACATCGGGTTTTCAATCCGGTAATCAGAGTTCGATTCTCTGTGGGGTCACAAAATCTAAAAAAGACTGAACTGCTTCAGTCTTTTTTAGATTTTGTGAAGACGGAAGCATATTTTTTCAGCAGAAAAAATAGCTGAGTCCGGGGCTGGAAAATTTTCTTTTGACGAAAAGAAAATTATTGTGGCTCACCA
>JBAYME010000006.1:0-22728 GCA_041663725.1 Minisyncoccota bacterium
ATTTAATTGGTTTAACTTTAGACTTTCTTTTAATCCATCAGATAAATTAGTTCTCAAAAACTTTTTATCAGAGGCCGAGGCCAAAACTTCTACTTCTCCATTGTTTCTAAAAGCGTAAGTCATTACTTCAGAATAACCATCTTCTAATAATTTATTTCTAGCCCAAAGCATTTTATAAAAAGTTTCATTTATTTTTATTTCAGTTTTTATTTCTGGTAATTTTTCTTCCAATTTGTCATAACCTAAAATTCTAATAACCTCTTCAACTAAATCATAATCATTTTGCAAATCAATTCTTAAAAATGGAATTGTAATTTCAAAAACTTCTCCTTGATCCTCTATCTTGTATTTAAAATTTAATTTCTCCCAAACGCTTTCAATGTCTTCTTTTGAAAAATTTGAACCGAGCCTTTTATTTATATAATCTACTGAAACTGAAATAACTTTTTCTTCTTTTTTTGAAGGATAAATGTCTATAATATTTTCCATATCTCCACCTGACAAAGAAAAAATTAAAAGAGAAATTGCATCCATAACTTTCGTACACAGCTCTGGAGAAATTTCATTTTCATATCTTTTTACTGCATCAGTTAAAATATTAATTTTTTTAGCAGTTTTCCTTGTGCTTGTAGGGTTAAAATTTGCCACCTCAATTACTATATTTTTTGTAGTATTATCAACTTCAGCTTTTGTTCCACCTTTAATTCCAGCAATAGCTAAGGGGTCTTTTTCATCTGCAATTACTAAAATTGATGGTTCTAAATTTATTTCTTTTTTATCTAAAGTGGTTAATTTTTCACCATCTTGTGCATTTCGAACAACTATTTTAGAACTGTCTAATTTATCAAAATCAAAACAATGAATTGGTTGCCCTAAATCAAACATAATAAAATTAGCTGCATCTACAATATTATTAATTGATTTTTGACCAATTGATTCTATTTTTTCCTTAAGCCACAAAGGTGAATGGCCAACTTTTATATTCCGAACAATGCGCCCCATATAACGTAAACATTTCAGGTCATTTATTTCTATTTTTAGTTTACTCTCAGTATTATTTTTTAAATTTTGTATTGGATTAATTTCTTTAGTAAAACCATCTGGTGAAGAAATTTTTAAATCAAAAATAGCCGAAATTTCTTTTGCAATGCCCCAATGTGAGAGACAATCATGTGCCCTATCTGGTAAAATTTTAATATCAAAAATAGTATCCTCTCCTACTTTTTCTATTTCTTCTACTTCAAAAGAATGAAAAATAATACCTTGAGATATTTCTTCAGGCTCTGGTAATTTTTCTTCAAAATAATTTTGTAACCAATTGTAGGATATTTTCATATATTTAAATCTGATTAAATCTTAAATCACCATGATAAGCTGGACGAATATCTGGCATACCATATTTGATAACCATTGCTCTTTCGAGGCCTGGACCAAAAGCAAAGCCTTGGTATTTATTTCCATCAATACCACAGTTTTCTAAAACTTTTGGATGTACCATTCCAGCACCACCCATTTCAATCCATTTGCCTTTATATTTTAAATCAAATTCAATTGATGGTTCAGTAAAAGGAAAAAAACTAGGACGAAAGCGAAGGCTAGTATCTTCACCTAACATTTTTTTATAAAAATGAGAAAGTATACCTTTTAAATTTGCCATTGATATATCTTCACCAATCATCAACCCTTCAATTTGATAAAATTGCATTTCATGGGTTGCATCTGTCGCTTCATTTCTAAAACATTTACCAACAGAAATAACCGCAAAGGGTGGTTTTTTGCCAGACTTCGCGAAATTTTCCATATAACGAATCTGAACATTTGAAGTATGAGTTCTTAGAATTTTACCATCTTCTCCTTTTACATAAAAAGTATCTTGCATGTCACGAGCCGGATGATCTTTTGGAACATTTAGTGCATCGAAATTATGCCAAATATCTTCGAGTTCTGGGCCACTAGCAATTTCAAAACCAAGAGCAGTAAAAATCTTTACTGCTTGATTGATAACTATTGAAAGTGGATGCTCTCTACCTTTTTGTTTTTCCATTGATAGTTGATAATTGATAATTGATTTTACATTCCTCTTAAATTTAAAGCACAGTTGTATCCTCCATTATAAAACAAACTGAATTCATTTCCGTCTATGTCTTTTAAATAAATTTTTCCATCTGGGCTGTTTTTAACTTTATTAAAATACTCAGACATTTCATCTTTTCTTTCTTCATTTTTTAAATATTTAACAAAATTTCTGACTCTTTCATCAGATTCATTATAAGAAATATTTATATGGTGAACTACAATATCAGACATATAATAAGTAAAATATATCACAAAAAGGACTTTTTTCCAATATCTTAATACTTTCTTAAATAAAAAAACTATGAGCTTTTTTGCTCATAGTTTTTCAATTATCTAGAATATTAATTCGAAAAAAATTATTTATTTAGGACACTAAACATAATCCTGATTGCCCACCTTTTGTGCGCACCAAGTTTTATTTTGTTATACATCTCAAGGAGTTCTTCCTTACTTGGATTAAAGCTAAAAAACTTTCCTAAGGCAGCAGTTTTCTTATACTTAGAAGAATATGAAAAATATTCATTCTTTGCTTGTTCTAAGTTTTTAGCTTTTGAAGGAATATTAATTTTAGGATTTTTCTTCATTCTTAATGCTTTTTTAATATAATCTCTTGGAGCTTCTTCGTAAAAAGCATTGAATAATTCTCGAAATTGAGCTCTATTTACACTTATTTGTCCAGGTTTTATTTTTTTCATAAGATTTTTTTAAAGTGTTAATACTAAGACCTATTTAGCTTAATTTCCATTAAGAAACTAGGCTAAATAGACCATAGATATAACATTAAATATTGCCAAAAAACTATTTTATTTTTATATAATAACATAGTTATATCAACTCGTCTATATACTAAAAATTAAATTCAAAAAATAAAAATGATATAATACCCTAATGTTAAAAAAACATTGGATTTTAATTTTACTAATCACAATATTTCTTATTTTAGGAATTTATTTAGGTTGGCTAGATAACGGCCCAATCCTCTAACCCCCTACCACATAGGCAAGGCCTAGTGTTTATAAATTTTAGCCATTTTGCAATACTCACATAGAGTATTTTTACCATAACCTTTATAATTACATTTATTATTTACCCAATCACCACTTTTTAATAAAGTATCATAGTCTTCGATGTCTTTAATTAATAGGTCAATTTGTTCTTTTTCTATATGAGTAGAATATAACGAATTTTTATTTTTCATATCTTCCTCTAAAAATAGAAACCGAGATTCAGCAACAGACTTATTATTTTTACCACCAGAGATAAGATAGGAATACATTGCCAACTGTCTCAAATATGAAGACATTCTATTGTCTTGTTTTTTTTCAATAATACCTTTTGTTTTAATAGAGCCAGTCTTGAAATCAGTCACTCTAATAAAATCATCTGGTAAATATTCAACTAGGTCTATCTTGCCATATATATTTAAATGTGGAAATTTATTATCTTTATGAGAAATTGAAAACTCAGACTTAAAATCTTTAGATAATAGAGAATAATAATTCTCTATATAATTATTTACTGCAAATAGCGCTTCTTTCTTTATTTTTTTACTCTCTCCTTCTTCATCTAATCCTTCTTTTAAGATAAAATTAATAATTTTATTCTCTAATTCTTTTTGGTTTGGTAATTTCTTTTGTTTTAAGATGTATTCGATTGTACTATGTACAACAGTACCAAAAATCAAACTAAACCCCTTCACATCAGGTAACCTTAAAAAATTTCTAAAATACCAACGCCATGGACATTCAAAAAAATTATTAAGCAAGGTCACTGAAACTTTTCTGTCTGTATAGTTTTCTTGAACTAATTTTTTTAAATCTTCAATAATATCTATTTTTTCTTTATTTTTTAATTGAGTATATACATTAAAATCATTATCTAAAATTTCTTTCTCTGTTTCATCTGCACTTTTTTTAATAAAATGAAGCTCAGGTAAGTCTCTTATAATATCAGCTACTTTCATATCTGCTCCATTATAATTTTCTAGAGCATATGAAATAACACAAAATTCTTTAGCACGCGTTAAAGCAACATAAAGTTCTTTTTTTGCAATTTCAACATCTCTTTTGGTCATATGTTCTTTAATCTTTTCTGGTAACGTAAAACCACCTCTTTTTTCAGACATTAAAATTTCTTCATTCATATGAGCTATCCAAACACATTTATATTCTAAGCCTTTTGATTTGTGTAGGGTCATAACCCTTATGCCATTTTCATTACCAAATTTAACTAAATTAATATGAGAATTATAAGAATCTAATCGATCTATGTATTTCAAAAAATCTAGCAACTTTGCATTTTTATTTCTTTCTTCAAATAATATAGCTAAGTGGATAAAACTTCTAACCACTTCAATATTAGAAAGTAATTCTTCATTATTTTTTGATGAATTAATTAAAAGCTCGTTTCCAATTCTACTTACAATGATAGAAAGCTTTTCATTCGATAGGTCATTTACCCAACTTCGCAATTTCTCTCCCCATTTAGATATTTCATTTTCATTTGGAAAAAGACTATTCTCACCACCAAAATTTATTAAATCTTCAATACTTAATTTTTTAGGATCAGTACTTTTTAAAAAACTATGAGCTTTTAAGACTTCTATATCACTTTCCTTATCTAATAGAGACAAAGATAAAAGCATACTATTAAAAGGTGAAACAATAATTCCTAAAATTCTACGAAATACTTCGGTTTCTCTGACAGAGAAAAGTGATAAACTTTTACCATTCGAAACTGGTAAATCTAAATTATTTAAAATCTCCAATGCTGTACGAACATTATAATTTCTAGGCACAAGTAAGGCACATTCATTCGGGTCGATTCCTTCAGAAATTTTTTGTTTAAAATAGAGTCCTGCTGAAATAATCTCATCTCTTGGATAATTATATTCATTAAGCATTATTTTATGTTGACCTTTAATATTACTTTTTAGTTTATCAATAGTCATTGTGCTCTTTAATAAGTCATCTGCAATAGATAAAATAGAACTAGTGGAACGATAGTTTTCAATCAAACTAATTAATTTAGCCTTACCAAAAAAATGTGAAAATTCCTCGAAATATGAAAGAGAAGCACCAGAAAAACCATAAATAAGCTGACGATCATCCCCCACTACAAAGATATTTGGCATTTCGACATCACCCCACACTGCCTTCAAAAAACTATTTTGCACTCCACTAGAATCTTGATGCTCATCTACTAAAACATATAAATAATTTTCACGTATATCAGATCTAATATCTTCGAAATTTTCAACTAATTTTGTAGCATATTCCAGAACATCATCGTAATCCATAAAACCTAATTCCTTCTTTTTTTCTTCATAAATTCTATAGAATTCCACCACCTCAGAGGTCCTCAAAAGTGCTTCAATTTTTTTCTCAATTTCTTTTTTTAATTTTCCTTTACTTTCGCCTCTACTTGAAATACTATCGGGATCATTTTCTAGGTCTTTTATTTCCTTCTCAATATGAGACAGAAATTCTGAAGCAGTAATTCTTTCTCTTTTTAAAATTGAAATGAGTTGTTTTAAATCATTAAAATACATAGATGGGTTTGCCCTTGGGCGCAAGTACTCCCATTCATTTTCATATAATATTTCATCTACTAAAAATACAGCTTTATCGTCAGCTAATAATTCTGGAATTTTAGAAAAATCTAAAAGCTCATAATGCTCTTCGATTAATTTAATTGCAAAACTATGAAAAGTTGAAATAGAAACACTATCTGCTTCTCTACCTATATAATGATGCAATCTATCTCGCATTGCCTGTACTCCGGCATTAGTAAAAGTAAGACACAAAATACTATCCCCTTTATTGTCAGTCTTATCTAAAATATTGGCTATACGAAGAGCCAGGACTTGTGTCTTGCCTGTACCGGGCCCTGCAACCACCATCACTGGCCCATCTATAGTGTCAACAGCCTCTTTTTGAGCCTTATTTAGCTTTTTATACTCTTCCTCGAAAATCCCTTGTATCATACATATATTATACCGCAAAAATAAAAAACCTCCGCATGCGAAGGTTTTCTTTGTTAGAATACTTTATTTTATTAATTAATTTGGAGCAATAAACCCATCAATCTTTACTTTATCACCCATAACACCCTTAACATCATTTAATTCGTTAAGAAGTTTATCAAGATGCTCTTGATCTTTACCAATGGCAACGATCATAAATGGATTTTTTTGATTTATTAATTCTCCAAAACCATGGTCTCCAGTTGCAATATTAAACGAAACAGTAGCTTCAGATATTGATGTACCAATCGATTGTATTGCCCTACTAATTATAAAACCAGCAGGTAATTCTTTTGTTGTTGAATAATCAAACTTACCTGTTCCATCATAATAAGCAACTCTAGAAACATGAAGACCTTTTGGTCTACTCATTTCAGTAGAACTAATGTGTCTATATGGAACACCTAATTCCTTGGCAATTTCCTTAGACCATTCCTTTGCATATTCATCAGACTTTGATAAATCAAGTCCTTTAGATTTTGCATAAAGACCTGCAGCACCACAACCATCATGGCTAGTAATTTCAGTTACACCAGCATCCCTAAAGGATGTTAAGACTTCCTCTTTGTCTCTCAAAATTCCACTCCCAGCTGAATGTATTCCATGAGGAGTTCCTTCATCAATACAACACATAGAATGATTTTCAATAAAAGCTTCATTTATACTAGGCAACCCTTGAGTATAATTTTGAAAGCCATTTTTATAAATTTGATCAAACAAATTTTGTTGACCAATAAATAAATTACTTTTTTCTTGCTCATGTAAATTTTTGTGTTCCATATTTTCCATTTTTAAATGTTAATTAATAATTACAATATCTTTTTTTGATATTACTCTAAATTTTTAATAAATCAAGTCTAAAAAAATATAAACTTGTTTATGGCACTTCGGTAAACCCTATAGGGTTTTGGACCAACAAAAGCCTTACCATTTATAAAAACAGTAGGTGTACCATAAATGTTAGTTTTATTTAATTCTTTAACTTGATTTTCAATAATATTCTTAGTTTCTTTACTATTTATACATTCATTAATTTTTTCAACATCTAAATTAAAGTGCTCTAAGATACTATCTGAATTATTAATATCTAAAATATAATTTAAATCCTCTGTAAATAAATAATTATTAAAATCCCAGAATTTATCTGGATAATCTTTATTGATACAATATGCAGTCTCAGCTAATACTGTTGTATTCCCTTTGGCTGGATAATGAGCAAAAGTAAAATTAGCTTTTTTGTTTTTAACCAACTTTAAAATATCAGGATATGCTTTGCGACTATAGTCGCAAGCATAACATCCTATAAGGACAACATCATCTTTTGAATTAATATTTTGAGTTGTAAAACTAGATAGATCAACATTATTTAAGGTAACATTTTTTTCTATTTGGGGAGTTATAGGACAACTAAGATCTAGTTCTGTAACCTTATTATTTTCCCCACTTGGATCAAAAGCACAAAAACCACTTTCATTTAAACCATTACAGCTACCATAAACATAGAAATTATATCCGCCACGCAATACCCATATAGTGCTACCCACCATTAGAATAAAAAATATCCAAGATAAAATTTCATAATGTTTATTGACCATCCTAGTCATAAAAAGAGAACGATTAATCAATTTAGATAAAATTTTACTTTTTATTTTTTCTTTAAAATCACTATTGCAAGGCCTAAGTGTTACCCTCTTGAAAACACAACTAAAAGCCTCCTTGGCCAAAGCTCTATGTGAGGCACTAAAGATTCCCATTATTCCGAATATTATTAAAGCTATTAGACAGGGCATATTTTTTATTTATCCAAACAGATTTTCTGTTTTAGGAAATTATTTTTATAATTTTGTTTAAATTGTTAATAAATGTTTCAGCTTCTGCTATGGTATTGTAAAAATATAAAGATAATCTAGCAGAATTTTTGATTTTTCTTGATTCAAAATACGAGTGGACACAATGCTGTCCTGAACGAATTGAAATATTGGCCATATTGTCGAGCATTAAAGCAAATTTATGCATATCAGTATTTTCAACATAGAAATTTACTATACCTGACCTTAAATTAGGATCAAGTGGGCCGATTATTTTTATCTGTGGTAATTTAGATATTTCGTCAGTAATATATTTATTAAGCTCAAATTCATGTTTCTGTATTAGAGTATAATCTAAATTATTTAAATATTTAACTGCTTCTCCAAGTCCAATAATCCCGGCATAGTCTTGCAATCCTGCCTCAAACTTCTCTGGTAATTCTAACATTTTATAATCTGTATAGGTAGTATATTCAACAGTATCTCCACCTACTAAAAATGGACTGAGTTTTTCTAATAAATTTTCTTTTCCATAAAAAACTCCAGTTCCAGTGGGGCCCAACATCTTATGCCCTGAGAAGGCCAAAAAATCTACATCTAAATCTTTTACATCTATTTTTCTATGCGGTATTGTCTGAGCAGCATCTAAAAAAACCAAGGCTCCATTTTTGTGTGCAATATCAATTATTTCTTTAGCTGGAATAGTGACACCATCAAGATTAGAGGTATAAACCATTGAAACTAATTTCACTCCTTTGACCATTTCATTATACTTTTCTAAATCAAAAGTATTATCTTCTCTAGAAGGAAGCACCCTTAATTCAATACCGATCTTATCTCGAAGCACAAGCCATGGTACTAAATTAGAATTATGTTCTCTGTCTGTAATTAAAACTACATCTCCTTTTTGAAAAGAAAAACCATTAGATAATAAATTTATTCCTTCTGTAGTATTACGAGTAAAAATTATTTCTTTTTCACTTTTTGCATTTATAAATTTTTTAATTAAATCTCTTGTTTCTTTTATTTTTTCTGTAACTTTATCGCCTAATTTATGTGAACTCCTACCAGCACAAGCTGGGAAATTGTAATAATAATCATTCATAGCCTCAACAACCTGATTTGGTTTCAAGCTCATACAAGCACTATCAAAATATATAGGATTTTCACTATTTTCCTTGTTTAATATTTTAAATTCTTCTCTTGTTTTATTCAAATCCTTCATAAATATTTTTTAAATTATAGCACATATTTTCCTATTTTAGTCCTTTTTATGGAAAAAGCTAAAGCCGGTATATCGATCAATAAACCCAATGAATTAGCTAATACACGTACATAAGTACCACTACTACAACTCACCTTAAAACTTCCTATATAATACTTCTCTTTGCGCAAGGACAGTCCTTGCGCAACTTTAAAGGACGATACTTGAAAAAGAGTTTTTTGCCAAATTTTTAAAATTTCTTCCTGTCTAAAGTCTCCATTTACTTTCCCTATTCTTTTTTCAATATTTTTAAATAATTTTTTATTATCTATCTCTCTTATTTTTTCTAATTTTAATTTTTTAATAAATATTTTTCTGTCTGGGATTTCTACTTCCTCACCAGCACGTGCATAAGTAAATAAAGGTTTGCCTTTTACTGTTTTTGATGAATACATAGGATACTTTTGCACTGATTCACCAATAAAACTTTTCAAATGCTTTTTAATTTTCTGCGCTAGGTCTTGCCTAACGTAGGTAGTTGCTAGGTCCCTGCCTGCGCAGTCAGATTGCCTAACAATTTTACCGAGGATATCATGTGTATCTGTAGCGAAACCAAATAAAACTTCAAATTCATATTCTTTATCGAGAGCTAAATATTTTTCTTTATTTTTAGTTTCCTCATTAGCAAGAATTAACAAAACACCACTAGCCATCGGATCAAGTCTACCAGCATAGGTCATAGAGAAACCTAGATATTTAGGATTTTTTTTACGAAAAAACTCCAATGCTTCTAAAGGGGTCTCCCCTTCTTTTTTATTGAGAATAATTACTTTTTTCAATTTATTTAAAATTTTTCTTTTGAATTTCTAAATCCAAACCATTTATTTTTTCAGAAAGGTTCTGTATTTCATCTTTTATTTCAAGTACAATTCTTTCTTCATTTCTAACTTCTTTTTCCTGTTTCTGATTTAATCTTTTCTCTCCGCGAAGACCTGAAAGAATCAATTCATTACCAATAAAACTAGAAGTAAAAGCTCCAGTAAAATATAAAATTATTATTCCAGAGATTAAAGACAATAAACCATCCCACCATACAGATGAAATAGACCCTATCGTTGTTGAGTTACTTTGGAAAAATTCAAAATATGAATGTAATAAGTCAGTAGTATGCCAAACTCCACGCCAAAACCAAACGATACCGACACCAACGATCAATGCATAAAAGCCTGGCCTATGGCTTAAATAAATAGTAATTTTATCTTTTAATTTTCTTGTTACTGTTTTCATCCTTAAAATATAACATAAAATTATTAAACTCTCTATATGGTCTGCGGAGGCGGAGAGATTCGGTCACGGATAATTTTCTGCTGAAAATTTCCGCTACCCCGACTCGGCTCGTCAGCCTCCGTCCTTCTCATCTTCCGATCTCGCGCAATAATAAATCACTCAAAAGCCATTTAGGCTTTTTTGTGAATTATTGCGGGGACACTCGTGTTAGGACCTTTCACTGACAAGCCCTGTAACGTTATTTCTAATAATTTTATTATATCAAATCGACGTATCTCGTGCGAATTAAAAAAGTGACAAAAGTGACACTACTTGAGCATATAAAGTTACAGTCATTTGTAACTATTATTTTACTTCTTTATTTAATAAATCTATTAAAGACAAGATCTGATTAGACTTTTCACATATCCCAAGCCCAATTGTTTGTTTTACTGAAAATTCTCCATCTTCAAGTTTTGTTGGGACTGTAGTTTCTTTAAAATTTCCAATTTGGTCCCTATGAAAAACTTTTGAAATAACTCCAACAAAAAAGTATCTTTCTATTCCTAAGGTTAAACTACCATTCTTTAGATTTTGTTCTTTTATAAAAACAGGACTTCCACTTGAACCAGGAAATACTTGTGCGTCAATTATAAATTTTTTACCTCCATTAAAATCTACCTCAAAAGGTGAAGCTGTTACACCCCTTCTTGTTATTGGAAGATGATTTTTCTGATCAAAAATTCCATTTGGGTAACCAATAAAAGTTACATCTTCAATAGCATCAAAACTCTCATTTTCATTTGGAATTAAATCTACGGGTATTGTTCTAATAAAAACATTTTGTTTCAAGTCTTGTTTTAGTTGATTAAAAATATTTGAAATATTACAGATAGCTAAATCAACTGTTTCGTCTGGATGCTGTAAAAACATATCTGTTAAATTTTCAGTATTTATTGTTACAGAATCTCCTAATTTAGGATTACCATTATCATCTTTAATAAAAGAAAAGGAACCTTTTAAAAATTTTCCAATTATTTTTCCATCACTATTTGATTCAGCAATAACATGTTTGTTTGTAACTAAAAATATTTGTTGTTTTGTTTCATCTACCTTTTTAGATATCAGAAAACCTGTTCCAACACTCTTTTTGGTTGGTTCTTTTGTGTCAGCTAATATTCTGACAGTAGAAAATAATAATTGTTTTAAAAAAGTATTAGCTTGCATAGTTATTGCTTGATTTTAACACTTCAACCTTATTATTCAAAGCCTATTCTATCGCTGAACAATATTAATCAAAAGGGGCTACGCGACCATGCTACATATTTTTAGCTCTGCATAGACTTAGCAAAGGACTCTTTCTCTGACACCATTGGTATATGGAAACATATACAACAGCTAGGATTAATAAGGAAATATTGATTCAAGCACCAAAAATCAAATATGTATTGTATGCTCGTAAATCAACTGAGTCAGAAGAACGTCAGGTTCTTTCAATTGATTCACAGGTTAAGGAAATGTTACAACTTGCTGAACGTGACGGCTTAGAAGTTGTAGAAATTAGAAGAGAATCACATAGTGCCAAAGAATCAGGTCAACGACCTGTATATAAAGAAATACTAGAAGATATACGACGAGATAGATTTAACGGAATACTGACTTGGGCACCAGATAGACTTTCTCGTAATGCAGGCGACTTAGGAAGTGTAGTTGATTTAATGGATCAACAATTACTTTTGGAAATACGAACATACGGGCAACATTTTAAAAACTCTCCAAATGAAAAGTTTTTGTTAATGATTCTCTGTTCTCAAGCAAAACTTGAAAATGACAACAAAAGTGTAAATGTAAAACGTGGATTAAGGACTAGATGTGAAATGGGGTTAAGACCAGGGGTAGCACCTACAGGTTATTTAAATCAAAAAATGACAGATAAAAAATGTGAAGTGTTGGTTGACCCAGAAAGAGCATCAACTATCAAAAAAATGTTTGAGAAAGTAGCATATGAACATTGGAGTGGTAGAAAATTATACAACTGGCTTCGGTTTGATTTAAACTTTAGAACGGCAATTGGTAAGAAACATTTAAGTTTAGGAAATCTATATAAAATATTAGATAACCCATTCTATTATGGAGTATTTGAATATCCCAAAAAATCAGGTAACTGGTATACAGGAAAACACGAACCATTAATTACTAAAGAATTATTTAACCTAGTTCAAGATCAAATCAAAAGTAATGTACTCCGAATTGAAAACAAAGAGTTTGCTTTCACAAAAATGATGACCTGTGGACTTTGTGGTTCTGGAATATGTGCTGATGAGAAGTTTAAGAAATACAAAAATGGCACTATCACAAGATATGTATATTATGGGTGTACTAAAGCCAGAGGTGCCGATTGTAAATGTGGTTATACAGAAGAGAAAGACATTCTCAAGCAATTTGAAGAATTAATTGAAAAAATAGATATTAATGAAATCCAAATTAAAGAAAAGATTGAAGCTGATGTTGAGAAGTTTAGCAATTTACAAAAATTCTTTTTAGGAACCAAAGAAAAAGTTGATATTCCAAGTGTAGATATACGTGGTTATGCTAGATATGTATTGAGGGAAGGGAGTGATATTGAAAAAAGAGAGTTATTGGGATGTTTGAAGAGTAAAATAGTTTTGAGTAATAAAAAAATTAAATTGATTGTATAAACACAGTGTTTCTTTTAAAATACTTGCTATTTTATTACTGATATGATAAGTTAGACTAATAGTTAGTTTGCCTAACTATTTTATTATAACTAAACAATCTCAGTAATATGATTTTAGAAAAAGACTTAGAAAATGCAATGCTATCTTTCCGTCGTAAAATGACGGACGAAATGCACAAACAAGCAAAATTGTTAAATTTCAGTACTTCTCAATTAGAAGTTCTGTACTATGTTATAAAAAAAGGGAATCCAACAATGAAAAACATAGCTGATAAATTACAAATTACTCCGCCCTCAGTTACAAGCATTATAGAATCTCTTTACGATAGGGGGCTATTAAAAAGAGAATTTGATGAAAAAGATCGTAGAACCATAAGGATGACTGCTACTCAAAAAACATTTAAACTTTTTTCTGTATTTAAGGATAAAAAACTATTAATTTTGAAAAATTTATTTTCAAAATTGAGCAATGAAAACAAGAAACAACTTATCAAAATAATAAATATTATAATTAAAGATTAAAAATTATGAAACAACATATTAAATCATTACCGCATCATCCTAGAAGAGTCATCGTAATTTCTTTACTTATTGCAATAACAATTGGTGTTTTTGGGTATATTAAAATAAACAAAAAAGTAATTACTACAGTCGTAAAAGATAATTCAAACATTATTACTAATAGAGAAACCTTGTCTCCTCAAAATTTAACGCTTGGTTTTTTAGCTGGTGGCAGAATTAAATCTGTTTCAGTTAAAGTAGGTGATACTGTTAAAAAAGGACAGGTTCTTGCAGAACTTGATGCGGGAAATACTGTTGGTGCACTAACTCAAGCTAAAGCACTATATGCCACAGCCGAAGCTAATTATCAAAAAGTTATAAATGGTGCCACTGGTCCAACTATAGATGTTGCAAAAGCGGCTGTTAATACCGCAAAAATAAATTTTGAACAGATCACTAATCAGCAAAATGTTTTAGTGGATAATGCTTATCGTAATCTTCTTAATTCAAGCCCGGAAGCAATTCCAAAGGATAGTGATAAAAACTATGTTGCCCCAATAATTAGTGGTAATTATAATTTAGGAAAAGAAGGAGTAATTAATCTTCATTTCTATAACAGTTCTGGTGGTATAAGTTTTGAAGCCTCTGGACTTACAAATGGCACTGGTATAATGAATAGCATTACTTCTCAGCCTATAGGTGATTCAGGTTTATTTATAAAATCTACTTTTACTCAAATAGAAACAGAAGACTGGATCATTGAAATTCCAAATAAAAAGGCTTCAAATTACCTTACAAATTATAATGCTTATCAATTGGCTCTTCAAACAAAAAATCAAGCAGTTGATGGAGCACAAGCAATTCTTGACCAAGCAAATGCTTCTCTTGCAGCATTGGTTTCTAGTGCAAGACCTGAAGATGTTGCCGTAGCACAGGCACAAATGAATAGCGCTTTGGGTTCTGTTCAAATTGCAGAAGCTGCTTATAAAAATACTATAATTACTGCCCCTTCTGATGGGATAGTTACCTCTATTGTTATTAATCCTGGACAAATAGCAATACCGAATGCTTCTGCTATTGAATTAAAAACTAATAATTCTTTAAATTAAATTATATGGAAACAAATATTAAAAAAACACTTGAAGTAGAAAAAGAGGTTGAAGAAAAAATTAAAAAAACCCATATATTAAAAACACCATGGATACGAAGTACAATATATTTTGTAGTTATTTTTGGTTTACTGGGTATTTTTCTCTTTTGGCAAACAGAACGTGGTAGTATATCTATTGAAAATTCATATTTAGATGCACCAATTGTAAATCTTACTCCAACTTCACCTGGAACCTTAAATGCATTATATGTTAAAGAGGGAGACAGAGTGCAGGCGAACTCACAAATAGCATTAGTTGGTTCACAAATAATTTACACCAAAGAAGGCGGTATTATTTCTAGTGCCCCTCTTGTTTTGGGGTCATACTATTCTCCTGGACAAACTGTTGTTTCTGTCGTTAGTGACGAGAAAATGAGAGTTGTCGGGAAAATAGAAGAAACTAAAGGATTAGATAGTATAAAAGTCGGACAACGCGCTACTTTTACTGTCGATACTTTTCCTAACAATGAATATGAGGGTATCGTTGATGAAATAAGTCCAGTGTCAAATAATAGCGGTATTTTATTTTCTATTTCAGACAAAAGACCCGTCAATAAGTTTAACGTCTATGTAACATTTGATGTAACTAAATATCCAGAATTAAAATCTGGTATGTCTGCCAAGTTGTTAGTATATATCAGATAGCCAACTGTATGACAAACTCTGAAGTAAAAAAACCAACACATTCTCCTTGGATTGTACTTATAACTGTAATGGTAGGTACTCTTCTTATTGGCCTTGATCGCACGGTAGTCAACCTAGGGTTACCTGGGATGATTAGCGATTTTAATATAACCGTTTCTGCTGCTGGTTGGATTGCAACTGCCTATATAATTTCAAACGCAGTTTTTGTGCCAGTTTTTGGCAAACTTGGAGATAAACTTGGTAATAGAATTATTTACTTATGGAGTTTTGTTGCTTTTGTGATTATCTCTGTATTTGCTGGGCTTTCTTGGAATTTATCTTCCATGATATTTTTTCGTGTACTCCAGGGACTCGTTGGGGCTGCAGTATATCCAACCGCGATGGCTCTTATTGCCAAAACTTTTAAAGATCCGCAACAGAGAACCCAAGCACTTGGTCTTTGGTCTGCATCTTTTGCTGTTTCTGCGGTACTCGGGCCACTTATTGGAGGACCACTAATTGATAATCTATCTTGGAGATGGCTTTTCTATATAAATCTTCCTGTCGGTATTATAGGTATTTTTATGACACTTTGGTATTTACCACACGACAAACCTGTAGATAAAAAATCTGGTTTTGACTACAAGGGCGCAAGTGTTCTTGCCATAGCTCTTACTTCACTAGTCCTTGTTCTTGAAAAGGGTCGTGATTGGGGGTGGGTTTCTTGGGAAAGTGTTATTTTTTATGTTTTAGTTGCGATAGCTTTAACTGTTTTCTATTTTATTGAGAAAAGAGCCAAAGATCCAATTGTTGATTTGAAACTTTTTAGTAATAGAATTTATTCAAATATTCTCTTGCTTTCATTTATAACTTTTGGAGGTATGATGGGAGCAATGTTCCTTCTGCCTGTTTTTGCGCAAACCTATCTTGGTTTTAATGCTACAGAAACTGGTTTCCTATTTATTCCAATGGCACTTTCTATGTTTGTGGCAGCCCCATTGGGAGGTTATTTGTCACGTAAGATTCCTTTGAAATATCTTGTAAGTATTGGAATGGCAATTTCAGCTTTTGGTATTTATCTTTTCTCTGGGCTAGACGTAAAAACAACTGCACTTGACCTTATTATACCTCTAATTGTTTTTGCTTTAGGTATGGGACTAGGTATGGCACCAATGACGGCCGCCGCCACTAACTCTGTACCTGCAAACGAGGTTGGAGTTTCTTCTGCTTTGCTTAACCTTGTGCGAAATATCGCAGGGGCTGTAGGTATTGCCTTTTTTAGTACAGTCTTAAGTAATATTATTGAGTCAAATGTACTTCAGCTTGGTCAAGATGCAATTATTAATACTACCAATCCGCAAGTGGTACAGACAGTTAGTGCTCTTATTATTCTTAAAGCACAAGTAATGGCATATGGAGATGTATTCATTATTGCTTCTTGTATTATGGCTGTTGGTGTTATCGTAGCATTATTTTTACGTCAACCAAAAATACATGCTAAACATACAAAAGAAGAACTACCAACTACAACAATTATCCATTAAAATTATTTAAATATTTACTGTACTATCATAAAAAGCACTCATATGAGTGCTTTTTATGATAAATACTATATTATTAAATACTCCACGTATGTCGTGCTATCACGACTTGGCGGAGGCGGAGAGATTCGAACTCTCGGTGGGTTGCCCCACACAGACTTTCCAGGTCTGCGCACTAGACCGCTATGCGACGCCTCCATGTATATCTAATCTACACTATTTTAGAGAAAAAAGAAAACAAAAAAAATGGAAGATTCACTTCCATTTTTTTTGTTTAATTACTTTTTAGAATCCTGACATTTTTTTCATCGTATTTGGACCCACTATACCATCAGCAACTAATTGATTTACAGCTTGCCATTCTACGATTGCAGCTCTAGTCAGTGGTCCAAAATATTTTGTAGAACCATTTAAATCTAAAGCATGAGCTGCTGGTCCTTTACTTTGACTAATTAAAAACTTTTGAAGAATATTTACATCTTCACCACTTAAGCCCAATCTTAATGTTCTTGATATTTTTGAAATATCAATATTTGTAGTTACTTTTATCGGAGCTACTGTACAATTGCTTACAAGTGTCATTCCATTTGGACAAAGAGTTTCTGTGACCACTACAGGAGCTACTGTACAATTGCTTGCAAGTGTCATTCCATTTGGACAAAGAGTTTCTGCTACTAATGGTAATTCCACTATCGGCAAAGAAGATGTATATGACCCTCCGCCACTACCACCACCGCTTGTACTATTTGTAGTTTGAGTATAAGTTACAAAACTTGTAAAATGTTTTGTCCAAACAACTAAATCAGAACCGGAATTGATTTTACAATCATTAAGACCATCTACCAATTGAGCATCGACGGTGTCTTGGTCATCTAATGTACAAGTTGTAGTAATCTCTGTAAAATTGCCAGTACCCTTATATCCAACTTTTTTATCTGCTTCATTTGGAAACAAAATTCTAACCGCTTTATCAAAAGATAAAGTCTCTCCAGTTTGTCCTATTTGTATGGCCTTACTTTGTGTATTTCTATAACCTGTTTCTATTGGTAGTGTCACTGTTGTAGTCGTCGGAGCAGAAATTATTCCATCCCAAGTTGCATCAGTACTGGTAATTGTAATTCCTTCAGGAATTGTAATTCTAATATCATTAGCATTACTAGAAATCATTTGAATCTCTTCTGGTATTGTAGCTACTCCCGCTGAAACAAAAGCACTTACATTTATCTCTGGATTAGTAGTACCACTACTTACTCCTATTGTAACTGGAAGAGCTTGAGTTACTGGAATCACAATTTGAGGAGTCGTACTATTTGATGTAGCTACTCCAGATCCATTTGGTCTTACTTGAGTACTTGCTAAACTTGTTATTGGAAATGTTACTCTAAAGGTAAGAGTGTTACCTGACACATCTCCTCCTCCAACTACACCCAATCCTACAGTTCCTCCTGTTCCTGAATTTATAGTTGGTGTTAAACCACCTTCTTGAAATTTATAACCTTCATCTGAAGTAAGTACTACTGTAGCTACGTATATTTGAGCTCCGCGGAAAGTACTATGTGATGGAGACCAAGTTAGACTTATTTTAGTTTGATTTTCTACACCTGCGAACAATGATCCAATTGTTATTGGTGTCGCTCCTCTTACTGGTGCTACAAAGCCTGTCACTATTGATGTAGTAAGATCTATCGCTTCACTTTCTTCACTAACAACTATAGTTCTTGTTACTTGTGTTGCGGGATTGCCTGCACTATCAGAAACATTATAAGTGACTTCGTAAGATCCAAGTGTATCTCCATCAACAGTATCACCACCGACTATTATATTTTCAGTGATAGTTCCATCTACATCATCAGTAGCAGTTGCACCTAGTTCAGTATATTCATCTCCAATAGTTAAATTTATAGTACTACTTCCAACAAGACTAATAACTGGAGGAGTTATGTCTAAAATATAATCAGTAAAGTGATCAACAGTCACAGTGAAGCTATAACAATTACCTGCCTCAATACAACCCTCGGTATTACCAATATATGTTCCTGGGCTTGAAACTAAACTTGATATATCAACTGGAATCCCATCATCATCAAGTGCGACTAATTTGGCATTTGCATCATCAGAATCTGTAAAACCAAAATCATCTAAACCGTAAAATATAATTGTTGCTCCAACTCCATAAAGAGATACATTTTCTGCGTTAGAAAAATCAAAGCTAATCGTACCAGATGTATTTAGGCTTATTCTATTATCTAATTCTAGTAAAAAAGCACTAGTTTCCTCACCATCAAAATTTAAAGGAGATGTAAATGTAATTCTACCAATCTTATTATGAGCTTGATCTAATTTCTCAAAATATAAATCTGGAAAACTAGTGTAATTAGATAAATTTACTTCATTTAAATTACTATATATATTTTCTAACAATAAACCATTGTATATAGCGAGAGCTCCCTCTGCAACTGGGTCAGATTCTTCTCCAACTGTTATTTGTATGATATAAAAAGATTCAGAAGAATTATCTTCTGCTTTTATTAAAATAACAAAAACATCTCCATCTGTTATTGTTGTTGTTTCGTCATCATATGATGGCATTGATTCAGGGTCAACCATTATACATTCTATTAAGGAGTATTCTGGATTTTCTAAATAACAGGCATTCAGTGTACTTGATGTAAGTATATTGAAACCATCAACTCCTGCCCGGATATCTTCAACAATAATGGAAGTTTCACCTGGTGTAGTCGCTTGTGTTGGTGTTAAAGTTATTGATCCAGGTTCAATCAAAAATGGGTTATCACTCGGTGTCCCTGGATTCGTAATATTCACCCCCCTTATCGTTGATTCAGAACTTAAAGCAGAACTAATTGGACTGTTCTCAACTACAGTAATCGTCGTAGGTTCTTCTGGCGCTGTATATCCAGATGTAAGTGCTTCTGTCTTTGGTGTAAATATATATTCATGATTAAGTACAACTGTTCCACTTAATGTGAAAGTTGCTACTGTATCACCTTCTGACAGTAGAATAGTTGGGTAAACTTCTCCAACCATTAACTCTGCAATGTCTACACCACCACCTTCCCAATTGTTAAGATCAAGTGCTTCAGTAGAATCAAAAGTTCCAGTTGTTAATGTATATGTAATTGTTTGTGAGCCATCAACTGCTGTAGCTGTACCAATGGCTGGTATGGTGGCTGCTTCTTCTTCTACCACAGCTTGCCCATTACTAAATTTTAATATATTCATTGTTGTGGTATCAGCAACTCCAATATATTTACCATTTGTTGTTTCTATACTTGTACCATCTGTTACTTGTGTCCATGTTTCATCTATAAAACTACCAAATGGAGGAATCGGAAGTGGATTTTCATCACTTGAAATCTTATAATAATAAATATTAAATTCACTATCAGCAGCACCTAAATGAATGATGGTTGCATTACTATTATTGTCATCATCTGAAAAAGAAAAACCTTCATTTAATGCAGGAGGATTTGTGACATGAACTGTAACCATATGATAAAGAATACTCAAATCTTCCGCAGTTACTTGAACAATAAAAACATCTCCGTCTGTTATTGTGTCTACACCATCAATATATACAGGTGTTTCAGGATTAGTAAAATTTGTTAACATATCAGGTCTACTTGTCGCTCCTGAAAATTTTACAATCCTAGTAACACTTGCAGTAGGTTGTGTTGGTTCAAATGATGTTCCAGAAAGATCGTCTGCTTGATCTGAAGATATTGTTACAGAACCAGAAATAGGAAGATCCATATCTGGACTAGCTGTTGATACTCCTAAACTTGTAATAACTATTCCTTTTACAGTAGAAGAAGTTTTTAAGGTTGCATCAGAAGTAGTTGGAGCTGCATTAGCTCTTGATACTGAAAAAGAAAAACCTCCGACTAAAATTAAAACGATTGCTAAAAGGAAAACTGAAAACTTTTTATAAATTTGCATAATTTTTTATTTACCCGAACAGATCTCCTGTTTTAGGAAATTATTTTTTATAATAAATAAACTAAAAACATTAATTTTTGACCTTTAATTTTTATTTTTTTTAATAAAACTTAACCTTATTATATCATACCCCCCCCTAAAATCAGCCTAAAAAACAATGTGGATAAATGTTTGATTAAAACAAAAACAAGCCCGACCTAGTATACTAGGTCGGGCTTGTTAAAATCCTTTTTAATTACAAATCCCAATTGAAACCTCTTCCGAAGTGCCCCCAAGTAGAAGTATCTTTGTATCTTACTTCATCTAATTTTAATTTTTCTCTAATACCCATTGGACTAAGATCATAGTCATTAACTTCTTCTTCAACTCCATCAACTATTGCTATGGCCATCAATGGATCTTTCTTTCCTATCGCATAAGCCAATTTTACTTCAACTTTTTTTGCATTATTTTTTTTTAATAAATCCACTGCTATTTTTCTGGCCATATATGCTCCAGATCTATCAACCTTGGTATAATCTTTTCCAGAAAAAGAACCACCACCAATAGTTAGCTCTGGTCCATAATTGTCCACAATTAATTTTCTACCAGAAATACCACAATCGGCATCAAAACCACCCTTTACCCATTCACCCGCTGGATTAATTAAATATTCGTCTGCCTTGATAATGCTTTTTACTAAAGGCAATAATTCATTATTTTTAGAATTTTGAAAACTGACTACCACACTAGTAACTTTGCCATCATCAATCGTTACTTGTGTTTTACCATCATAAGGATATTTTTTAAAAACTTTCTTACATAAATCACGAGCCAAGCTATATTCTAGTGGTAAAAATGTATCTGTCTCACTAGTAGCATAGCCTTTCATAATTCCCTGATCACCAGCACCACCATTATCTACCCCTTGAGCTATTTCTTTGCTTTGTAGAGCTATATTTGAAATAATTTTATAATCTTCTCCAACAATACTTTTAACTATTGCATCAATATTTACTTTGCCAAGAGAAGTAATTTCACCATTTATTGTTATTAAATTATGTCCTCCCATCACCTCTATCCCCACACGACTATTTTTATCAATTTCTAAATATGCATCTAATATACTATCTGCGATAAAATCACAAATTTTATCTGGGTGTTTTGGACTTACAAATTCTGCTGTTTTTTTACTCATTTTTTAGATTTAAACTAAAAATTTCTCATATTGAGAAAAGATATAGATGACCAATCTTATCTTCCCAAATAATTTTTATTATTTGGCTGGATTTAGCACCTAATCATTTTTGAATGGTTGCTGGTGGGTCGCTGAGCCAGTTACTCTATCCACACTCTTGATAAATATTTAATTACAGAATAATTATACATTTAAAATACACAATTGCAAATCAAAAATTTGAAATAATAAATAATATTTAGTAAAATAAAAACCCCCTTTAGGGGGTTTTTATTTTAGATATTTGATTTAAAAATTAGAGACCTAAAGCCTTTGCTTTTGATTTTGGTCCAAAAATTCCATCAGCAACCAATTGATTTGCAGCTTGCCATTCTATAAGGGCAGCTCTAGTCAATGGTCCGAAATATTTAGTTGCACCATTTTTAGCTAATGCTTGAGCAGCTACTCCTTTATTTTGATTAATTAAAAATAACTGTAGAGCGTTAGCATCATCAGAATTTCTCTCTCCTATTCTCAAAGTTTTCAAAACCTTTTGAAGTTGAGCAACAATCAAACCAGGAGCTTTTGTTGTAGTTACTGTTGTTGGAGCAGTAGTACAATTACTTGCAGCTGTCATACCATTTGGACAAAGAGTTTCTGTGGTTGTAGTTACTACTGGAGCAGTAGTACAATTACTTGCAGCTGTCATACCATTTGGACAAA
>JBAYME010000007.1:0-22277 GCA_041663725.1 Minisyncoccota bacterium
TAAAGATTTTCGTAATTATGTCGATTATTTAGTTAATGATACAGGTAATATTTCTTTTTATTCTACATATCAAAATATCTTAGCAATTTATACAAATACAATAAATAGTCATCTCACAACCTTACTTCAAAACAAAACTGATATAAAAAATTTTAAAGAGTCTTTTCCAACTTCTGATCTTGATATAAGAAGTTATGAGATTCTAGTAAGACAAAAAGAAGATTTGTTGAAAGATGCTAAGAGTAGAATCTCTGATTATTATATTAGAGCACCATTTGATGGAATAATTACTGATATTTCAGTGTCTCCTGGTGAATTTGCATCTGTCGGTTCACCAATAGTATCAATGATATCAAAAGATAAAAATGAAGTTTCTGTTGATATTACCGAGGATGATATTGCTTTTGTTGATGTAGGAGACGAGGCTTCCATTACTTTTGATGCCTTTGATGATTTACTTGTTAAAGCAAAAGTTACTTATATCTCTCCAAATACAAAAACAAAAGATGGCGTTGCTGTTTTTGAAGTTATTCTTCAAATTACAGAAAATGTGAAACAAATAAAAGTTGGTCTTTCTGCTGATGTTGATATTTTTACAGAAAAATTAACAAATGTAATAGTAATTCCTCGTCGTTCTATTATAGAAGAAGACGGAAATCGTTTTGTGCGTTTATTAATTGATGATAGTACTTATAAAAAACAAATTATATCTACTGGCTTACAAGGAGAAGATGGTTTAGTGGAGGTAAAAGATGGTCTTGTTGTTGGTGATACTATTATTACCTTTATAGACAAAAAAGAACTTGTTAATTTAACTGAGATAAAATAATGTCATTATTTGAAGTAATTAATTTAAAAAAAACATATTACGGTGATGAAATAGAAACACATGTTTTAAAAGGATTAAATTTTTCAATAAAAAAAGGAGAATTTGTTTCTATTATGGGACCTTCTGGTTCTGGTAAATCAACATTGCTACATATTTTGGGATTTTTAGATAATCATACTTCAGGTGAATATTTATTTAATGAAAAAAAATATAGTGATTATACAGAGAATGAAACAGCAGATATTCGTAACCAAGAAATGGGTTTTGTTTTTCAGCAATTTAATCTTTTACAACAAGAAAGTGTTTATAGTAATATTCTTTTACCTCTTATATATTCATCTATACCTGAAAAAGAATGGGATAGTAGGATAAGGGAAGTAATTGATCTTGTTGGGCTTACTCATAGGACAAATTATAGGACCTCTAAGCTCTCTGGTGGAGAAAAGCAGCGTGTTGCTATTGCTAGAGCATTAATTAATAAACCTAATGTTATTTTTGCAGATGAACCAACGGGTAATCTTGATTCAAAATCAGGTCAAGTCATAATGGAAACCTTACAAAGATTACATGATGAATTTGGCCATACTATAATTCTCATAACTCACGAGACATATACAGCAGAACATGCAGATAGGATTATTAGGATAAAAGATGGGCTAGTAGAGAGCGATACAAAAGTAAAAGAAAAACGTAGATCAGAAATTGCTTTTATAAAATAAATATGAAATTTAAATATACATTACAAACAGCATTAAAAGCATTAAGGACGCATGCATCGCGTTCTGTTCTTACTATACTTGGTATTGTAATAGGAGTTGCTGCTATAATTGTAGTTATGTCTATTGGTGGTAGTGCTCAGGTATTGATATTAGATCAAATTAGTGGAATGGGACCAGAGACTGTAGTCGTTAGACCTGGAGGTGGATTGTCTGATATTACTGGAACTCTTTTTGCTTCTTCTTTGAAACAAAGTGACATAGAAGATATAAAAAAAAGTGGCAATGTTCCAAACCTTGTTCAAGCAGAACCAAATGTTGTAGTTGGTGAAAATATAGAATATAAAGGAAAAAAATATCGTCCCATGGTCATGGGTGTATCTATTGAATTTATGAGTGATATGTTCGATCTAAAAATGGCTGAGGGTTTTAAATATGACAAGAGTGACATAGAATCAAATGCACGAGTTATTGTATTAGGTGATGAAATAAAAAGAGAAATTTTTGAAAATCGTAATGCCATTGGCGAACAAATAACAATTAAGGATGTAAAATTTAAAATTGTAGGAATCCTAGAGGATATGCCACCCATAGCTGGATTTAATTTAGGTGAAGCAGTGATGATACCCCAAACAACAGCATTAACATATTTAACAGGAGGAGATTATTACAATGAACTCATTGTTGTCGGCGATAGCCCAGCTAACGTTGAAAAAATGGCTTTTGATATTGAAACGACATTAAGAGAGTCTCACAAATTAGATCCTGGTGAAGATAATGATTTTACTGTACAAACCCAAGAAGAAGCAATTGATCAAATTCAATCTATCATTGCAATACTAACAGCCTTTCTCTCTGTGGTTGTTGCTGTTTCACTTGTTGTTGGTGGTATTGGAATTATGAATATTATGCTGGTTTCAGTTACAGAAAGAACTAAGGAAATAGGATTACGTAAAGCTTTAGGTGCCCATAGAGCTGATATTTTAAAGCAGTTTTTATTAGAAGCTGTAATTTTGACAAGTATTGGAGGAATTGTAGGGATTATTTTAGGCGCATTAATATCTTTTGTGGCATCTATAATATTAGCCCAATTTGTAGATGAATCTTGGAGATTTACACTTCCATTAATCGCTATTCTTCTTGGAGTGGGAGTGTCTTCTAGCGTCGGTCTTATTTTTGGAATTTATCCCGCATCTCAAGCTTCAAAGAAAAGTCCAATAGAAGCATTACAGTATGAGTAAATTAAAATAATATGATATAATATTTTAATATTGGTCGAGATATTTGATTAATAATTTATAAATATAAAAATTTAAATGGATAAAAAAACTAATAAAAAAGTTACAAAAGCAGTTGAAAATTTTGTTGTAGGAGTTGCTGTAAAAGCAAATAAGCTAGAGAAGAAAAGTGAGAAGATGATTAAAAAAATTGAAAAGAAAGTTGAAAAGAAGTGGGAAGGCACAAAACCAGAACGAATGAAAGTAGAAGCTAAAGTAAAAAAGGTAGTAAAACAAGCAGAGAAAAAGGCTGGCAGAGTTTATAAAGATTCTGTTCAATTAAAAAATGACATTAAGCTCGGAATAAAAGAGGGAATTAAGGAAATAAAAAAGAAAGGTAAAAAATAAAACGAAAATAGAAATAAAAAAAGAGTCATTGTATTAATTACAGTGGCTCTTTTTATAAGAAAATCTTTTTAATAACTTCTATGGAAGAAATTCCATTAGATATGTTTACTTTAACAAATACCCCCATAGATATGCTTATTAAAAAACAAATTAATATACAGATAATGGATATTTTTTTATTAATACCAGTTTTATACTTAATATACTTGAATAGAAAGCTTTTACAGAAAATTACTGTTAAAACTGGATCAAAGAATATCAATATAATTAATATAATTAATAAAAAAATAATTTTTATAATTTTTAAAAAGTGTCTATGCTTCAAAACCACTTTTAAAAATTTAATTTTTTCGGCTAATTTTTTTATATTATTTGCACCAGTATTCATCTTGTCTATACCTTTTTGTATTTTTCTTTCTTTTTTATTTTTTTCTTCTACTTTGTTATTTAAAATATAAATAGCAGATAAATGAAAAAATAAGGTAATGAGATAAACATAAAAAATACGAATTGAAATAGAAATAGAATAAGATAAAATACTTAGTGATATATAAAAAAATATCACTGATAATATTAAATACGCGCCCCCAAATCCAACAATGAAGGCCAGCATTTTATTTTTTAGTTTTTCCAATGGGCACCTCCATTTTTAAGTTGTTAAATAGCAATATTGCTTTTCATAAATATTAACATAAATTATAAAAAAATCAATAGCATATTTAATTTTCAGCATTTCTTTTTTTGTAAAAAATGTGTAATATAAAGTTATGTTTATAAGAATTAGTGCTTCAATCATCCTTTTGTTTTCAATATTATTTCTGCCATTTTATGTCTCTATTATTATAGCCATAGCCGGTATGATTTATTTTCCTTTTTTCTTTGAGGCAGTAATTTTGCTATTTATATTAGATTTACTGCATGGTGTAAGAGAGAGTAGTCTTTTGTATATAAATTCTATATCTTTATTTGTTTCAGTTTTTTTTATTCTTATAATAGAACTTTTAAAGAAAAAAATGAGGTCTCGTTTTTAAATTTCAAATATGATTAAAAAAATTTTCAAAAAGAATAAGTTAAGAAATGCGAATTTTATTGTTGAACCAGATGAAATTTTTTTAGATTCAAAAAATTTACAAAATTTTGATAGCCAACAATTTGAAGGACGTATTGAAAAACCAATTCCCAAAAGGACAATTTTTCTTTTGGGGACGGTTTTTATTTTATTTATTGTAATTTTTTCATCTAGGTTGGGATATTTACAAATACAAAAAGGGAATGCTTATTTTGAAAGAAGTAAAAACAATACTCTGGAGAAGCAAATTATTTTTGCTGATAGGGGAATAGTATATGATAGAAATCACATAGAGTTAATATGGAACAAAAAGTCTGGAGAAGAAAGTAGTTTTCCAATTAGAGCATATTTATCACCAGGTTTTTCACATTTATTGGGTTATATAGGCTATCCAACAAAAGATAAATCTGGTAAATATTGGCAATTTGAATTTGTCGGTAAAGATGGTTTAGAAAAACAACATAATGATATTCTAAATGGCGATAATGGTACTATCATCGTGGAGACTGATGCTAGGGGCAAGATTCATTCACAAAATATTGTAAATAGTCCCAAGCGTGGAAAAGATATTGTTACAACAATAGACTCACGTATTCAAAAAGAATTATTTACTTTTATTAAAAATTTATCAGAAAGTAATTCTTTTAAAGGAGGTGCTGGTGTAATAATGGATGTTCAAAATGGAGAGATAATAGCTTCAGTCAGTTTTCCAGAATATAATTCAGAGATTTTATCTGAAGGTAAAGACTCAAAAACTATAAATAGTTATTTAAATGATAAAAGAAATATTTTTATTGATAAAACTATTTCTGGTTTATATGTTCCTGGTTCCATAGTAAAACCATTTTTTGCCTTGGGTGCACTTAATGAAAAAATAATTGATCCATATAAAAAAATATTGTCTACTGGATCAATATCAATTAAAAATCCATATTTTCCAGATCAAAAAACTGTTTTTAAGGACTGGAAGGTGCATGGTTGGGTCAATATGATGGAGGCGATTGCAGTTTCTTCTGATGTGTATTTTTATGAAATAGGAGGTGGCTTTGAAGACCAAAAAGGACTAGGTATTCTTAATCTTGAAAAATATGCAAAACTTTTTGGTATAGGAACAAAAACCGGCATAGATCTACCAGGAGAAACTAATGGAACAATACCAAGTCCAGAATGGAAGGCTAAAAATTTTGCTGGTGACGCTTGGAGAATCGGAAATACATATCATACAGCTATAGGTCAGTACGGTTTTCAGGTCACCCCAATTCAAATGGCTAGAGCAATTGGAGCAATTGCAAACTATGGAAAATTAGTGACACCGCATCTTGTTTTGAACGATACATTTAATAATACAAAAAGCACAAATATTGATTTTAAAAAAGAATATTTCGATGTTATTCACGAAGGAATGAGGCAGGGAGTTTTAAATGGAACTGGTATAGCCTTAAATGTACCTTATGTAAAGGTTGCTACAAAGTCTGGAACTGCACAATTGGGTGTTTCAAAAAATAGAGTTAATTCATGGATAACTGGATTTTTCCCATATGAAAATCCAAAATATACATTTGTAATTTTAATGGAATCTGGACCATCTTCAGGTGTTGTAGGTGCATCATCAATAATGCGTCAACTTTTTGACTGGATGTCAGTAAACACACCTGAATATTTTGAATAATATTTGCTTTTATACTAATAATTGATATATAATAGATATATGTTGAGAGCAAGAATGATTTTAATAATTGGTATTTGGGTGGCACTGTTGCCGTATTTAGGTTTTCCATATTTATGGAAAAATATTTTATTTACTATAACTGGTTTAGGGATTATATTTTTATCTTTTATTTTACTTAAGGAACACAAGGCTAGAAATAACACAAAAGAAACTTTTGATAATTTTTCAGAAAATAGTGATTTTAATACAAATTTGAATGAAGAAGATACTCAATAAAAAATTTGTAAGATTAGTATTATTAATCTGTTTTTTATTGATGGCTATAAGTTATTTTATTGTTCCTAAAATATATGGTTTAAAATATACAGCAGAGATAAAAACTGAAGTCACACCATTGGTGGAAGAAAAATTAGAACTTCCAATAAAAGTTTTAACAGCTGAAGAAAGTATAATAGTTACTCACCTTGAAACACCGAGTCCGGTTAAAGCTCTTTATATATCTTCTTGGGTAGCGAGTAGTATTTCTTTTCGCGAAAAAGTAATAAAGTTAATTGATGAAAAAGAAATAAATTCTATAGTAATAGACGTAAAAGACAATACTGGAAAAATTTCATTTTTAACTGATGATTTAAATTTACAAAAAGTTAATTCTGCTGAAAATAGAATCCGTAATATTAAAACTTTTATTGATTCATTGCATAAAAAAAATATATATGTAATAGGTAGAATCACGGTTTTCCAGGATCCATTTTTAGCTAAAAAGTGGCCGGAAGTTACTGTAAAAAAGCTCTCTGATCAGAATGCTTTTTGGTTGGATGATAAATGCAAGAGAGCTATTAGTAGAAATAGCGAAAAAGCATGTACATATTGGGTTGACCCAGGTTCTATAGATGTATGGAATTATATTGCTAGTATAGGTGATGTAGCTTATAAGGTTGGCTTTGATGAATTAAATTTTGACTACATTCGTTTTCCAGCAGATGGAGATTTGAAAGATGTATATTATCCAGTTTCAAATAACCAAGTTAGAACAGATGTTATAAATAATTTTTCTAAATTTTTACATGATCACTTTGCTGGATTAGAAAATGAAAAAAATCCACGTCCAAAAATATCTGCGGACATATTTGGACTAGCGACTACTGAAATAGGGGACTTGGGGATTGGGCAAATGTTAATTCCATTTGCAAATAATTTTGATTATGTCATGCCTATGGTTTATCCATCACATTATGCACCTGGAACATATGGATATAAAAAGCCAGCAACAGTACCATATGAAATTGTAAATTTTTCAATGAAAAAAGCTGTCGATAGATTAAAGATAGAAAATATTGACCCATTAAAACTTCGACCATGGCTTCAAGATTTCAACCTAGGTGCAATTTATACAAAAGAAATGGTCAGAGCTCAAATAAAAGCAACATATGATGCAGGTCTTATTTCATGGTCACTTTGGGATCCAGCAAATACTTACACAAGTGATGCATTATTAATAGATTAATATCATTTGATTTTAGTTGAAATTTTTGGAATAATAATATGGTGAAAAAAATTTTTAAATTTATTAGAAGAAATGAAACAATTGCAATTATTTTTATGGCAATTGGTTTTTTTGCTTTTGGTATTTATATTGGTTTTAGTAATCAACCAACAATAAATAAAATAACTAGTATCTCAAATAAAAATAGTCCAAATGAGATAAAAGCTGATTTTGAGACTTTTTGGAAGGTTTGGAGCACTATTAATGAAAAATACCCAAGTGCAGACAAAATAACTGATCAAGAGAGGCTTTATGGGGCTATTTCTGGGCTAGTAGGGTCATTAAATGACCCATATAGTGTCTTTTTCAACCCTGTCGACACCAAGACCTTTCAAGATGATATAAAGGGTACATTTAGTGGTGTAGGTATGGAAGTTGGCAATAAAGACAAAATTCTTACTGTTATTGCTCCGCTTAAGGATACTCCAGCATATAAAGCTGGAATAAAATCAGGTGATAAAATATTAAAAATTGACGCAACCATAACCTCAGACTTAAGTATGGAAAAAGCAATTGCTTTAATTCGTGGAGAAAAAGGCACAGAGGTTTCTCTAACTATTTTTAGAAATGGAGAAAAAGAACCAAGAGAAATAAAAATTATTCGAGATATAATAAATACACCAACAATAGAAACTGAATTAAGAAAAGATAATATTTTTGTAATTAAGCTTTTTAGTTTTTCGGCAAATTCAGCAAACTTATTTCGTGAAGCCATGAAGGAATTCTATGAATCAAGGTCTGATAAGCTTCTGCTTGATTTACGTGGAAATCCAGGTGGTTACTTAGATGCATCAGTAAACATGGCAAGTTGGTTTTTACCAAGTGGAAAAACTGTAGTTATTGAGGATTATGCAAATGATACTAAACAAAAAAATTATAGAAGCGCGGGTTACAATATCTTTAATGATAAATTAAAATTTGTTATTTTAATAGATAGTGGATCAGCTTCAGCATCAGAAATTTTAGCTGGCGCAATGCAAGATTATGGTAAAGCCAAGTTAGTTGGTGATAAAAGTTATGGGAAGGGTTCAGTACAAGAAGTTGTAAATATTACACCAGAAACAATTCTTAAGATTACAGTAGCTAAGTGGTTAACTCCAAATGGCAACTCTATATCAGACAAAGGTCTAACTCCTGATTATGAAGTTAAATTTACTCAAGAGGACAATGCTTCAAATATATTAGCGGAGAAGATCGAAAAAGATCCACAAATGGATAAAGCGATAGAATTATTGAATAATTGGATACCAATAGTAAAAGATAATATATAGATATATGAATCCATTAGAAGTTAAATTTCGGGAATAAATAATTATAAGGATTAATTTAAGTTACTTAATTTTATTTTATAAAAAAGTATTATTAGGATAACTTCTAAATGAAATGAAAGTAATATTTTTAAAAGATGTACAGAGGGTAGGGAAGAAGAATGATATAAAAGAAGTAAATGATGGATACGCTATAAATTTTTTATTTCCAAATAAATTGGCTGAAATGGCTACACCTCAAGCTGTTTCAGCTTTAGAAAAAAGACAAAAAGAAATAATAGTTGAAAGGGAAATTCAGGAAGATTTATTAATGAAAAATCTAGAACAAATAAAAGGTAAGGTTATTACTATAAAAGGTAATGCAAATGAAAAAGGAAGTTTGTTTTCAGCAATTAATAAAAAACAAATTAAAGAAGAATTAGAAAAAGAGCATAAAATAGAAATTGGTGAAGATTTTATTGTTTTAGAAAAACCAATAAAAGAAGTGGGTGAATTCGAAATCCCAATCGAAATAAAGAATAAAAAATCATCTTTTCAACTTAGGATAGAAAAAATATAAACGATTAATGCAATTAAAAAATCCCCTACTTAAGGGGATTTTTATTTTAGCTTAATTTAGATAACGTTTACTACTTTCTTTACCATTGTTTTATTATTGAAACCAGTTTTGCGTGTTCTTGAAAATTTAACTGTACCAGGCTTCAATGCAAATAGGGTATGATCTTTACCCATTGATACATTTTTACCTGCCATGATAACTGTACCTCTCTGGCGAATAATAATTGAGCCAGGCTGCGCCTTTTCACCATCATAAAGCTTTGTACCTAGGTATTGTGGATTCGAATCTCTTAAGTTTTTGGCTGTTCCGCCGGCTTTTCTATGTGCCATATTGTTTTTGTATTATTTAATGATAAAATTTATGTATTAATAACGTGAGATAAGTATAAACAATTCTATGGAAAAAATCAAGCATTTTATTGAAAGCGAAAAAGGGAAGGATATTTTAGTAGTTTTTATAATAATATTAGTAGGTATAGCATCATTTGAATTAGGTAGACTATCGAAAGAAAATGATTCAAGTGGTGTTAAAATTGAATATATAGGCCAAGAGGCCAATACAATAGAGGGGTATAACAACTTAAAAGGGGCTGTTTTTCAAGATCAAGAAGAAATGTATAAAAATAAAATAAATTCTAATAGTAAAAATTTTTTTGCATCAAGTCGAGGAAAAAAATATTATCCCGTTGATTGTTCTGCTGGTAAAACTATCAAAGATTCAAATAAGGTTTATTTCAGCACTAGGGAAGAGGCAGAAAAGGCTGGTTTTGAGCTTTCTTCGTCCTGCCAGTAGAATAGATAGATGGTCGCACAATATATCTTTTACGACATACTATATATTAAATTAATAAAATAAGATCAATTAAAATCAACTTGCGGTGCTGCTTTTTGCATATCAGTAGGTTCATTGTCACGAATTCTTTCCATATTTGATATAAATGATGCCCAGAATATCTTTAACCATATTTCATTCCAAAAATATTGAGTTGGTTCTTTTAAATAATCATTCCAAATATTAATACTTGAACCCTTAATATAGTTTATATTTTCTTGTGTAGTTGGTTTTTCTACCGTAGCTTTGATATTTATATTAAAATAACTTAATACTAATACTAAAATAACTCCTAAAAGTAAAATTCCTACGATGCTTATTCCTCCTTTATTGAAATATTTCATATTTATATTTTATCATAAAGTATTAAACTAATTAAGTAAATTTATCCTTTATAGGGATGGTAAATATGACATTGGGTTTAGGTATGCATTTGTAGCAGCTATTGGTTGAGTTAGATTATGACCTGGGCAAGATTTACTAGGTAAATTTTGAACATTTACTGCATCTCTTGGATAAACGCTAAGGTGCAAATGAGGCCCTGTAGAATATCCAGTATTGCCTGTATATCCTACTATTTGACCACGGACTACAGAGTCGCCCTTTTTAACCTTTATGAGTGATAAATGACCATAAGTACTTGCTAGGCCATTGTTGTATTTAATCAATATAAAACGACCAAAGGATGCTCCAGGACACTGAACATCTGTATCTCCAGTACCACCGATAACTCCATCAGCCATAGCCTTTACTGGTACTGGGGTTCTTGCTCTAAGGTCAATACCGCTGTGAAATCCTGCAACCCCATTTACCACCCTTGCACCAAAATAAGAAGTTATATATATATAATCAAGAGGCCAAGACAGTACACCTTTTCCAGGTAATTTTTTCGGATCTAAGATGTATTTAAGCTGCGATTCATAGTCGGATAATTCTTTTTGAAGTGCCTGCATCTTTGCTAAATTACTTTTCAATAGATTTTGGTAATTAGTCTCATTATTTTTAGTTTGACTTAAGATTTTCTTTTTTTCATTTACATTCTGATCAACTATTTTCTTTTGATCCGATAATTCAGTTTTTAGAGACATTAATTCAATTTTTGCACTAGTCGTATCCTCTCTGGTGTTTTCTAATTGCCCTTTTACAACACCAAGGTTTACAACGTTGCCCCTCAATCTATCTCGTAATGTAATTATATTATCAATATCAATCCAAGCATCAGAAATTTTTTCATTAATTAAAAATTTTTCAATCATAGATTCTTCCTCCATTTCACTAATTTGCTTAATACCAAGAAAGATAGCTTCTTTATTTTGAATTATTGATACTTCTTTATTGCCTATTTGTGAACTTAATTCTTTTATTTCTAGATTTTTTCTTTCAATTTTATTTTGAGTAATTGAAATATCTGAATTAAGTTTTTTCTTTATTAGGTCTAATTCTTTTATAGTCTTACTTAAAGAATTAGACTGATTGCTTAGAACATTTAATTGTTCCTGAATTTTTTTATTTGTATCTTCTAAATTATTTATTTTACTACTATATGAATTTATTTGATTTCTTAACTCTGTGGCATTTTGAGCATATGAAAAAACAGTAGGAATGATTAATAAAAATCCTACTAAAATAAAGCTAAATTCCCTTTTGTAGTCGTGATAATGTTTCATTTTTTCCTAAAATTTCTGCAATTATAAAAGGATCTGGTGATTTGTCAAGACCAGAGAGTGCCATACGTATAGGGTGCAATAACTCTCCCCTATTTTCTAAATTATTGGCAATAGACATTAAGGCATTTTTAATATTTTCAACAGAAAACTTATTCTCATTTATTTTTTCTAATACATCAATAGCTAATTTTAAATTAGCTGAAATTTTTTCCATTGATATATTTTTATAAATCAATTTTTCTTTATTATAAATTGGTTCTTTAAAAAAGAAGTCCAACTCCCCTGTTTCAACCATTTTTTTAACATCAGAGAATTTAGAAATTCTTTCAGTAATAACTGGAATTAATTTAGTATTTTGCATTTCTTTTGGTAAAAATTCAAAAATATATTTTTCTAATTCTTCTATTGAAAGTTTTTTAATATGTTCTTTATTTATCCAGTCGAGCTTAATATCATCCCATTGAGCACCAGATTTCTGGATTCTTTCAATTTCAAAAGCATTAATAAGCTCATCCACTGTAAATATTTCTTTTTCTTTGATGGATTCTCCCATGACCGAGCTTTGCTCTGGTGCTGGGTGCCACCCCAAAAGAGCTAAAAAATTGATCATTGCTTCTGGTAAGTAACCTTCTTCCTTATAATCGAAACAATCCTTAGCGCCATCTCGTTTACCAAGTTTTTTATTTCCGTCTTTACCCATAATATGTGGCAAGCAAACGAATAAAGGTATTTTAGATTCCAATGCCTCATATAAAGAAATAAACTTAGGTATTGAAGAAATATATTCTTGTCCACGAATTACATGGGTGATGCCCATTTCAATATCATCAACAATGTGACAGAAATTATAAGTAGGAAAACCATCACTTTTTATTAAAATAAAATCATCCAGTGCCTCAGGTCCAGCTGAAAGATCTCCAAAAACCATATCATGCCAATGATAACTTCTTATTTCAGGCACCTTAAAACGTAGTGGCTTAGTGCCGTCCCAAATATCAAATTTTTCTGGACGATGCTCTCTGTATAAAAAAGCTTTTTTGTCTACTTCTGCTTGTTTGCGAAATTTTTCTACTTCTTCTGTTGTATAAGGATCTGGATATGCTAAGCCCTTATCGATTAATTTTTGAGCATATTTTTTATATAAATCTAACCTCTCAGATTGAGTATAAGGAGTATGTGGGCCACCTATATCAGGACCTTCATCCCAATTTATTCCTATCCATTTTAAAACTTTTAGTATGTGTTCTATGGCTCCAGCTATTTCTCTTTCTTTGTCTGTATCCTCAATCCTAAGAATAAAAGTACCATTATTTTTTTTAGCCCAAAGCCAAGCATATAATGCTGTCCTTAAATTTCCAACATGCATAAAACCAGTTGGACTAGGAGCAAATCTTGTTATAACTTTATTTTCCATCTATCTATTCTAGCATTTTTTAATGAAAAAATAAAAAAAATATTATAAAAAACCTGGATTTACAGGTTTTTTATAATAAATTAATTATAGATTTATTTTTCGTGCTCTAAAGCAATATTAATTAGTTCGTGAGCAATTTTTAGAGCAGCATCAGGCTTATTGAATGCTTCAGCACTCTTCTTCATTCTCTCGTAAATTATTTTATCCCCAACTATTCTATTTACCTCTGAGCATAAAATATTAGCAGTCATATTCATTTCTTCTATAACACTACAAGCTCCAGCTCGTGCATAGTTAAAAGCATTTTTTCTTTGGTGATCTTCATTTGTTGTTGTTATTGGTATCAAAATTGATGGTATACCCCAAGATGCAATTTCAAACAATAGAGAGCCAGCCCTAGAGATAACAATTGTTGCAGCACCAGAAGCCATCTTCATCTGAAGTGGGTTTAAAAAATTCATTGGTAAATATTTAGATTTATTTTCATTATTGCTTAATATAACATTTGCTTGAGCAGTAACATTTTTAAAATTATTAATTCCAGTTTGGTGTATAATTTGATAATCCTTAAGTAATCTAGGCAAGGCATCTAAAATAGTATTATTAATTAGTTCAGCTCCTTGTGATCCACCTATTATAAAAATAACAGGTATGCTAGATTCTAATTTAAAATACTCCAAAGCCTCATTTCTTGATGCCGGATGTTCTATTTCAGTTCTTAGTGGGTGACCAGTCCAAGCTACATTTTTTTTAGGGAAATATTCTACCGCCTCATTGAAAGATATTGCTATTTTTTTAGCAAAATTACCAGCTAATTTATTTACTCTACCTGGTGCTGAATCTGACTCATGAATTAATATTGGAATCCTTAATATTTTTGCAGCAATTATCGTTGGAAATGATGCATAACCACCTTTACCAAAAACAACATCTGGATAAATCAAGAATAATTTTAATATTGCTCGTATTACACCGAAAAACATTTTAAAAAGATCAAAAAAATTTTTTATTGACGAATATGTGCGCATTTTTCCAGCATTTATTTCTTCATAGATAAGTCCATGTTGAAAAAGAGCTTCTTTGTCATAAGGTTTATCAGAAAAATAGTAGAGCTTAGCTCCTATTATTTTTTCTTCATCAATTATTTTATTAACTTTTTGAACAACGGCTATAATTGGATAGAAATGTCCGCCTGTTCCTCCTCCAGTAAATACAATTTTCATAATATTATTTTTTATAATTTTAATTTTTATTATACTTTGAAATTTGAAAGATTATTCCTACAACTAAAAGATCGATCATTAATGATGTACCTCCTTGGCTCATAAAAACTAAGGGCACACCAGTTAAAGGAAAAACACCTATAGTAGATGCAATATTCATAAATGACTGCGCAGTAATCATTATAACAATTCCTGAGACTAGAAGTCTACTAAATAAATCTGGAGAATTATTGGCTATTTTCAAGCCACGTAAAGCAAAAAAAGCATAAAGTAAAACAGTTATGGTTGTTCCAATTAAACCTAATTCTTCGCCCAAAACTGCAAAGATTGAATCACCTTGAGATTCTGGTAGATAGCTAAATTTTTGTATACTTTGACCAAAACCACGTCCAAAAATACCACCAGACCCTAGTGCTATATAAGATTGTTGTATTTGATAAGATGAACCTTTTATATCTTGTGATGGATCAAGGTAAGTTTTTATTCTTTCTTGTAAATATGGCTTAAAGCTAACCAATAACCCTAAAACAACAATAGCCCCGAATCCTATACCAAAAATATATTTAAGAGGAAGACCAGAAATGAAAAGCATACATATACCAGTTAATACAATTAAAATAAAACTTTTTGTATCTGGTTGCTTGAATAAAATTAAAGCAATTAATGAAACCATAATTGCAAATGGTAAAATTCCAAATTTAAAATCCTTAACTCTATTTTTTGCCCACGATAACCATGCTGCAAAATAAAGAACAAAACCAAATTTTAATAATTCAACAGGTTGTAGTGTTCCTAGTGGGCCTAATTTAATCCATCTTTGTGCACCACCATGACTTAAGCCAAGTTTTGGTATAAAAACAGATGCTGTTAATAAAATAGATCCTAAAAAAATTAAAAAAGCATATTTACGCCAAAATTTATAATTAATTTTTGAACATAAATACATTCCAGTGAAGCCAAGACCTAATCCTAGTATTAATTGGCTAAATAAGATTGAGTAAAAAGTTTTTTCATTTTTTGCTAATATTCCCAAAGATGCAGAAATAAACATAGCAACACCAAGAAAAACAAGCATAAGTGTAATTGTTAAAAAAAATTTATCTATCTTTCTTTTTTTCATACTTAAATTTTATTTACTCACAATATCTAAAATTATTCCCAAGATCGCACAGATAATTGATAAAACCCAAAAGCGCATTGTTACCTTATAAGAAGGCCATCCAATTGCCTCAAAATGGTGATGAATTGGTGCAAGTTTAAATAACTTTTTACCATTACGTATTTTTTTAGATAATATTTGTAATATAACTGAAAGTGATGTAATAACCAAAGGTAATGCAATGATTGGCAATATTAATATTGAATCAGTTAAAAAAGATAAGGTTGCTATCGTAATGGTCAAACCCATCATTCCCGTTTCTCCCATATAAAATCTAGCTGGTGGAATATTGAACCATAAAAATGCAAGAGTTGCCCCAGTTATAGTTGCGGAAAAAGCAGCAAGATCTATTTGTTGATTAGAAAAAGCTATAACAGTATATGCTGCAAAAATAGATGCTAAGACTCCACCAGAAAGACCATCAATGCCGTCTATCACTCCACCAGAGAAAGTAGCAAGTGATACTATAATAAAAATAGGAATAATTAATATTCCAACAAAAAATTCTCCTCCAAATGGAATGTGTATCGTGGTCATTCCGAGTTTATAAAAAAACCATAAGCCAATTAATAGGGATATAAAGGTAATAATGAGAACCTTCCATCTACGCCAAGTTTTATCATCACGAGCAATTTTTCCTTTTCCATAAATTTGGATTAAATCGTCCCAAAGTCCAAGTATTGAACCAAGAATCAATGCAAAAAATGGAATAAGTGTCTGACCTCGGCTCAAAAAATTAATTTTAGAAGAAATAACCGAAGGAAAGGATAAAGAAAAAATAAAAAACAAAAGAATAGTTAATGATATCGAGAACCAAATTATTATACCTCCAACCCTCGGGGTCTTTAATTCCTCTTTTTCATTATGTATTTTTTGAAATTCAAGATTTGTGGATTGATTCCTAGAATATTTTTTCCACATTTTAAATTTATAGAAAAAATGACTAGCGATAGGGGTTATTAGTATACCTAAAATAAAAGCAATAATTGCCGGTAAAAATATTTTTATATAATTGATAAGCATATAAGGATTATAACCTTTAATTAGATTTTTATCAAAAAAAATTACCTTAAAATAACACTCTCTAAATCTTTATTAAATTTAGTTAAATTATGATAACTATTTTTAGTTATTAAAATCATATCCTCAATCCTAACTCCACCAAAATTTCTAAAATATAATCCTGGTTCAATAGTTATTACACATCCAGTTGGAAGTATATCCTCACTTTTATTTTTTAAATTTGGCCATTCATGAATTACTGTGCCAACACCATGACCTAAACCATGAGAAAATCTATTCTTCCCGAATTTTTTATGTAAATAATCCCTTGCTAATGTATCAATAACATTGGCCCTTCTCTCCCCTTTTGATATTTTTTTTAATACTAAATTCTGTACATGAAGTACTGCTTTGTAAATTTTTTCTTGTTTTTTATTTATTTTATTAAAGAAAAATGTTCTTGTCATATCTGAGCAGTAATGGTTTATAGTACAGCCAAAATCAAACATTATAATATCTCCTTCTTTTAATTTATTTTTAGATGGTCTATGATGAATATTTGCTGTATTTTTACCAAAAGAAACGATTGGAGGAAAAGATAAAATAGGAGCATTGTATTTTACAAAAGTTTTTTTAATAAAATTCTCAACTTCAGTTTCACTAATTCCAACTTTTAATATTTTTAAAACATCACCCAAAACCCTCTCACTAATTCTCTGTGCTTTAATGATATTGTCTAATTCCTTTTTACTTTTTACTGCTCTAACTTCGTGAATATATTTTATTTTTTTCATTACTAAATTCTACCACAGAAAATCATTTATATAGGATTATCATATTTATTACACATATACGCCATAGCGTATATGTGTATCTAGTCCTACAAACTCTGCCATGGCTGAGTTTGTAGTATAATTATTTAAAATTCAACTTTAAACAATCTGTTGAATAATTCGTACTTTTAAATTGATAATTGATTAGTACACTTCCTTCTGATAACACTTCTCACAATACACAATCTCAGGTCTATCTGGCGCATAGGAAGTTTCAAATTCATTAGTACATCCTTCTTTCATACATTGTCTATGCCAGAGTTTTAAAGGATTTCTTTGTTTTAATCTATCATAGTGTCTACAGTTGGGACATAACCTAGGAAGTAGTAAATTCATTCTTTTGTAGAATTGATATTCTGGTTCTATTATTTTAAATGCTTCTGTACATTGAGTTTGTTCATTTCCTTTGTTTTTACATTCAATTACCCTATTTATGATACTTTCATCTACTTCTTCTATATTATCTGGTATATCTTCGTTCTTAATATCTATAGTATAGTTTCTTTCTTCTTTATCTTTCCACCTATATCCTTGTTCTAGGGCTTCTTCCTTAGTTAGTGGAAAATATTCTTGTGCTATGGTTTCGTTATAGCAGAAGGGACTTAATTCTGGTGGGAAGAATTCTCCGTATTTGTATACTATTTCTCTTATTTCTTCTTCTTTAATTTCTTTACCATTTTTATCTTTAGAAACTTTATAACTTTTAACTTTTGACTTATACGGCATATCATTCATGTGCTTGATGATTTTTGGTACTAATTCTTCATATTCTTCCTTTGTGTATTGTTTGTTGAGGATGCAGTAGGATTTATTTTTGAGACCGACGCAGCCGAAGCAATTTGAAGAAGAATTCGAAAAATTTGAACAAAAACAATTAAAACTACCACCAAAAGTATAAGCTGAAAAAAATGCATTCTGAACACCATCCCCGGCCCCTAAAACATCGCAACAATTTTCTACATTAACGCCAAACCCATAGGCATCGTAAATATTTTCAATTTTGGTAACCCCATAAATAGAATGCGCTAGATCCTTTGCTGGACCTTCAATATCAAAACAATTTAAACAATTTTTTGCATTTTTTAAATAATCTCCCGAGCAATTTACTACATGTCTAGAATTTATAAATTTACGAGGATATTTAGTTAATAAATCATTAAATTTTTTTAAAAAATATATATTTTTAGAAAACTTTTGCAATTCTAATTTCTCAATTTCTTTTTTGTATTCTTCTTCAGTATATTTTTCGTTTAAAATAAAAAACTTCTTATTTCTTAGCCCAGCACAACCAATACAATTGGAACAATTATTACAATCATATAAAAATAAAGAATCTATACAACCTTCACAATTTATTAAAAACTTACTATTATAACAAATTTCACTATCTAAAATTTGATAACAATTTTCATTTTTTCTAGAACCAAGTAAATCATAAGAATTTTTATTCTCGATTGAATGATATAAATACCCAGTATCTTCGTTCATATCACTTGCAAAATTTAAATAACAATTTTTTGACTGATATGTAAAATTACAATATTCACTATTAACCTGATTTAAGTTAAACACATTACATAAAGGAATTTGATATGACAACTTATTAAATTGCTCAAAAAAAGGTTCAAAAAAATCATAATTTTTTCCATAATCAAGTGGCGACCATTTGTCTCCCCACCAACAATCATGGCAATAAACAGGAAATAAGACATCCCCACAGTAGGCAGAAACAATATTTTTTTTACACAAATTGCAAGTTCTCTTATATAAAGTTCTTTCATTCCTGTGAATCATCCTTCTTTGCAATCTACACTCCGGACAAAAGGTTGGAGGTGGAACTTTTATCTTTTCATAAAAATTAAAATCCTCTTGTTCTATTACAAAATCTTTTTTACAATTCTGACATATCTTTATTTCACTTTTATTTTCCATATTTTACTAACCCACCAATTATTATTTATTCAGTATCTTTATCCTCCTTCATTTCTTCTTCAATTTTTACTCCGGCTTCATTTAAATTATTATTTATATCTACATATTCAGGTAATTCTTCTACATTTTTAACCCCCATAAAAGAAAGTAAATCAAAAGTAGGCTTATATATATAACGTCTATTATCTTTTAGGTCAGTAGTTTTTTCTACTAATCCTCTAATTGAAAGCATCCTTAATGTAAAACTAGAATTTACACCTCGAATATAATCTATCTCAGCCCTAGTAACACTATTTTTATATAAAATAATTGAAAGAGTTTCCAAGCTAGCTTTTGAAAGTTCTTTATTTAATTCTTCTTTTTGTAAATCTTCAATTAAAGTAGAAAGTTCTGGATTAGTGCCCAATGTTAGTTCGTCTCCCTTTTCTACAAGGACGATACCTCTTACATTTAAATCATTATTCAAATCTATTAATGCCTCTCCTATTTCCTCTTTCGAAACTTTTAAAATCTCCATCAATCTTTTTATTGAAAGCGGTTCTCCTTTAAAAAATAATATTGCCTCAATTTTTTGTTTTAATTCCATGTTTTTATTTTAATTTATAAATTTTCTAAATTTTCAACTATAGCTTCTTCGATTAATTCTTGTTTTTCCATTATTATATCCTCAAAGTTATTTTCTTGAATTACATTTAAAATACCATTTCTTACAAGCTCTAGCATAGCAAGAAAACTAACAATTACAACTATCCTTTCTTCTTTTGTTACGACCTTACACTTCTTGTGTCCAGAAAAATCATGGAAATTCATTTTCAAAGAATCTTGAATTCTTTCAGTTAGGCTATTAATCATTTCTTCAATATTTATAACCTTCTTTACTTCAACCTCAGGTAAAAATATGTTTTTAGGCATTCGACCTAAAACATCACTAACTAATGTCATCATTGTCTCTTTTGTTATTTGATCATCTGGTAAAAAAACTAAAAAATTTTGTTTTTTTTCTTCTGCATAATAAATTATTTTTTTACCAAAATTTTCTTTAATATTTAATGAGAGTCTAGAATATATTTCGTATAATTTTAATCGATCTTCTAAGTTTTTTATATCACCCTCTTCTTCTTCTGTTAAATTTAAATTAGGAAGTAGAGATTTTGATTTTATTAAAATTAAAGTAGCAGCTACAATTAAAAAACTAGTGATTTCCATTGTTTCAAGATTTTCTAAAGAATTTACATATTTTAAATAATCTTCAGTAACCTGAGCTAATGAAATCTCATTAATAAAAAGTTTTTTTTCTTCAACTAAATTTAAAAGTAGACCAAATGGTCCTTCAAAATTAACAGTTTTTACATTATAAACACTATCATTCATCTCCATATTATATATTAAACAACCTAAAATTACAAAAATAACAAAAAATATGCTAGATTAGAAAAATGCTCAAAAATATAAAAAATCAAAAAATTATTTCACCCAAGGCTATAATTTTATTTACAGTCTTTCTGGATGTTTTAGGTATTGGATTAATTATTCCAATATTACCATTTTATGTGGAATCTTTTGATGTACCTGATTTTGTTATAACTATGCTTTTTGCAACATTTTCTCTTTTTGCATTCTTTAGTGCGCCGATACTGGGAATGATTTCAGATAGGGTCGGACGAAGGCCTGTCTTAATAATAAGTTTAGCTTCAAGTGCTTTTGGTTGGCTTATTTTTGCTTTTTCTAAAACAATTTTTGGTCTTTTTTTGGGAAGAATAATAGACGGTTCTGCCGCTGGTAATATTTCTACTGCTCAAAATTATTTAGTTGATATTTCAAAAGACGAAAAAGATCGTACTAAAAATTTAGGATTGATAGGTGCTGTATTCGGTATAAGTTTTGTGATTGGGCCACTTGTAGGTGGAGTTCTATCTGGAATAAACATGAAATTACCTTTTATTATTGTTGGATTGATGGCGAGTATTAATACAGTTTTGGCTTATTTCTTTTTGCCTGAAACAAACAACAATAGAAATAATAAAAAAATTTCACTTAATCCATTTTCTCCAATTATAAAAGCATTTAAAAATAAAAATATTTTACCTCTTTATTTGTCTTGGCTTTTATTTGGAATTGCAATTTCACTTAATCAATCTGTATTTGCCTTATATATAGGAAAAGTTTTTTCTTGGACAGTTGTGGCATCAGGTTTTTTGATGACTTTAGTTGGAATCATTATTTCATTGAATCAAGCCTTCTTTTTGCGTAAAGTTTGGTTGAAATATTTTAAAGAATCATCTTTGATGATTTATTTACTTATACCATTTGCCATTGGATATATTGTAATGTCCATACCTTTTAAATTCGCTTTTATCTTTGGTTTAATTGTTACAGCTTTTTGTAATTCAACTCTTCGTGTAGTAATGAACAGCCAAATTATAGGTTTCTCTAATAAAAATGAACAGGGAGAAATGATGGGCATACTTTCATCACTAATGTCTTTATCTATGATTCTAGGTCCAATAGTTGGTGGAACAGTATATGAAATACATTCTAGTTTGCCTTTTGTTTCGGCCGGAATTATTATTTTTATTACCTTTATCTTCATATTCAAAGCTTATAAAAAGATAAAACCTAGGGCTCACATAGAAACTCCACAAGTGGAAGCAATTTAATATTTACTCTATTGGGCAAGAATTTTTACCAAGAGCCGCATATAACCCACACCAAGAAAAAATAGCTTCAAAAAAACAAAAACCAGAGATAAATAATAGAATTGGATTCCATGTGGTAGTGATAGCTATAAATAAAATTATCAATCCTAAAACAGCTCGAATAATTCTATCTTTCTTGTTAATATTTTTAGAAATTTTACGGACAGAACTTGATGCCATTTTTCTTAAAACTAGACGATAAACAAAACCAAATATAAAAGATAAGATATATATAAACAAAA
>JBAYME010000008.1:0-21939 GCA_041663725.1 Minisyncoccota bacterium
AATTTTATAATGCATTTTTAAAATTTATTTTAAAACTTAGAAAGAATGGCGAAAATGTTATTTTTTGTGGAGATATAAATACTGCACATGAAGAGATAGACTTAGCCCGACCAAAAGCAAATCAAGAAAACACTGGCTTCCTACCAATAGAGCGTGCTTGGATTACTAAAGTAATAAAAAATAATTTTATAGATGTCTTTAGAAAATTTTATCCAGATAAAAAAGATGCCTATACATATTGGGATATTAAAACTCGCGCCCGCGACCGCAACGTCGGCTGGCGTCTGGATTATTTTTTTGCAGATTCAAAATTAATTTCCAAAATCAAAGACAACGGAATGCTAAATGACTACTACGGCTCAGACCACTGCCCAATTTTTCTAGAATTAAAATAAAAATATTAAGGACTCCCCTCAATATTTTACAATTTTACTAATTCTGGCTTAGTATTTTTACCAAACCATTTTTGAGAAAGTTTTTCTATATTTTTTGTTAAATCAGTTAACAATATTTTTGTAGTTTTATTTTTTGAAAGTTTGTTTTCAATTTCTGTATGCTTTTTAAAATATTCTTTTAATTTTTTAGGTATTATCTCATCTTGAGAAAGTACCGTTATTTTTTTACCTAAAATTTTTCTAATTTCTTCTTTATAAAATGGATAATGGGTACAACCAAGTGCTAAGGCTTCTATTTCCCCCGACGCTTTCGGTCGGGGTACCAACCCATTCTGGCGTCGGGATTTATTCAAGAATGGTTTTAAGTATTTTACAAGAAATGGTTTAGCTAAAACATCCTCTCCTGCCTCAGAAAGTGGCACTAACATCGGTGCAGAATTTTGAAAAATAATTGTTTTTGAATCCCCAACTCCACCAAGGCTTCGCTGGGCATGTATTTTTTTTATTTCATCCACAAAAGTATTAGACGCGATTGTTCCAGTCGTTCCAATTATTCCAACTCTTTTATATTTAGCACATTCCTCAGCTGTTGGAATCAAAACTCCCAAAACATTCACTTCTTCAAAGCCCATTAATTTTCTTGTTTTGTTAAAATTTGGTAGATATTCTTGCTGAATACGTCTCAAGGATCTAGCTGAAGCCGTGTTGCAAGCGACGACAACAATACCACAATTTTGTTTTGTAAACAGATAGTCAACCCCCTGTTTAGTAAATTCAAAAACGGCTTCATGTGAACGGTTGCCATATGGTACCCTCTTTGTATCCCCTAAATACATATAATCATATTCTGGCATTAGTTTTCTAATAGAACGAGCAATAATAAGCCCACCCAATCCAGAATCAAAAATCCCAATCTTCATTTTTCCAACTTTATTTTCCATTTTTCTATTTTAGCATAGTGTTGAATAAATGTTATACTTTTTGTATGCAAAAAATCTGTCAAAATTGCAAAGCTGAGTTTAAAATAACTGATGAAGATCAGAATTTTTATAGAAAAATAAAGGTTCCACATCCAACTTTTTGTCCTAGCTGTAGGCTCGCTAGAAAGTTGGCTTGGCGAAATGAAAGAAATTTATATAAAAGAACTTGTGATCTTTGTAAAAAGAATATAATTTCAATGCATAAAATAGAGGCATTATTCCCTGTTTATTGTCATGATTGCTGGTGGAGTGATGAATGGGATCCATTAGAATACGGACAAGAGATTGATTTTTCTAAAAATTTTTTTGAACAATACAAAGAATTACAAAAAAATATTCCGCGACCATCAGCATATTCAACAGCAAATATTAATAGTGAATATTGCAACCATTCAGCACATATGAAAGATAGTTATTGGATATTTGGCTCATGGTTTTCTGAAAATTGTGGGTATGGTCATACTTTAATGAATAGTAAGGACTGCTGGGATTGTATTTTTATGAGAAAAAATAATTTTTGTTTTTTCTCAAGTGACTGTGCGGATTGTAATCAATTATTTTTTAGTCGGCAATGCAGTTCCTGTATAGATTCGTACTTTATTTATGATTGTCGCAACTGCCAAAACTGCATTTTTAGTTATAATTTGAGAAATAAAAATTACTATATTTTTAATAAACCTGTTTCAAAAGATGAATTTGAAAAAACAAAAAAAGAGATACTCTGCTCACGAGATTCTCTAGAAAAAGCAAAAAATATTTTTGAAAAATTAATAGAAGAAAAAGCAATCCATAAATTTATGACCGGAGAAAGAAATAAAGATGTTTCTGGTGAATTTATTTCTAATTCAAAAAATGTTCATAATTCTTATTATATTGACAATGGAGAAAATGAAAAATATGCGGTACGGGGTGGGATAGGGCAAAAAGATACAATGGATGCTTATGGCACACATGCAGGAGAATTGTGTTATGAAACTAACAATATAGACTTTTCCTCTAGGTGTTTCTTTAGTATAAATGGTGAAAGTAATATAAATTCAAACTATTTAATAGATTGTGACCATTTAAATAATTCTTTTGGTTGTATTTCAGTAAGGAAAAATGAGTATTGCATACTAAATAAAAAATACTCAAAAGAAGAATACGAAGAAATTTTACCAAAATTATTAGAGTTAATGTATAAAATACCATATATAGATAATCGTGGAATAATTTATAAATATGGAGAATTTTTTCCAGCAGAATTTTCTCCTTTTTATTATAATGAAACAATTGCTCAAGAATATTTCCAATTAGACGAACAAAAATCAAAAAAATTAGGATTTTTATGGGATAATAATACTGAAGAAAAATCATATAATCCAACAATTAATTGGAAAGATTTACCACAAAAAATAAAAGAAACAAATAGCTCCATCCTTTCTGAAATTATTTTATGTGAAACTTGGGACAAAGACAAAGAAGAAGCTAAAAAACATAAATGCACTAAAGCTTTCAAAATTATTCCGAATGAATTAACTATGTATAAAAAATATGGGCTTCCCTTGCCGACTAAATGCCCTAATACAAGATATTTTGAAGCATCTAGTAAAAGAAATTCAATAAACTTTTTTCATCGTAAATGCATGAAAGAAGGTTGCTTAAATGAATTTGAAACATCATATTCCCCAGATCGGCCAGAAATTGTGTATTGTGAATCTTGTTATCAACAAGAAATATACTAAACATAACTATATAAAATATACACCAAAAAATTTTACTCGTTTTTAATTTCTGTTATAATATACACATATGAAACCATCAAGATTAGAACAATTATCAGACGGGATTTTTGCTATTGTAATGACAATCCTGGTTTTTGAAATTAGAATTCCTGAATTATTTCCTAGTGCAGGAAACTTTGAACTCTTAATAAGTATTAAACAAATCTTGCCATCTTTTTTTAGTTATGTTTTAGGATTTGCTATGCTATTCACATATTGGAGAGCTCACCATTTCTTTGTTTCAGTTTATGCAAAAAATATCAACCAAGGATTAACTAATATTAATGCTTTATTCTTTTTATTGGTTGGACTAGTGCCTTTTTCAACCTCCCTCTTGGGTAAAAATAGTGAAAACGAGCTAGCCATTATCATTTTCGGAATAAACACTATTTTAATTGGTCTTTGTTTATATTGGATGAGGAGTTATGTTTTCCGATCAAAAACTATAAAAAATATAGAAGTTAGCCAAAAAGAAATAACTCACGGAACAATTAGAACTTTCGTACCAGTATTTTCAGCAGTACTTGCAATAATGTTATGTTTTATTGATACAAAAATTTCCTTAACTCTTTTTGCTTTTGCTATATTATTTAATTTTTCCAAAACAAGCACAACATTTTTTAATAAATTTATAAAAATAATTACTAACTTTTTTTGTGCAACAAAAAAAATTTAATAGAACTATATTTAAAAACTATAGAAAATAAAAAAGTTGTCCTTACTTAAGTTCAGGGCAACTTTTTTATTTATATAGATAAATTATTTCTTTTTCCTGTGCACGAACCAGGTCACTATGTTTTGCGGTGCACGCCATGTCTTTGATTCAACTTCTCGAGTTCCGCTTCTTCTAATTTGTCCTTTTTCTCTTTCCCTCTTTCGCCCAATGTCCTTAATTCATCATCACTAAGAAGATTCATAGAATTTGCTAAATCCAGAAGATGTCCTTTTGTGTTTTTTGAAGGATCATCTAATACCTCCTCCAATAAAGCGTTTAAAATCCATCCCATTCGTTTTCCGGGCTTAATCTCCGTGTCCTTTATTAAATCTTCTCCATTAATCTTTAGCTGAGAAACAGAGATGGGATCGTGCAATGCTTCTTCAATCATTGCAAAATATTTTCGTAAACGATAAGGAGCTTCTTTCTTTTTCATCCCCACCCTGTCGCACTCACGGACATTCATCAATGCCCAAATATTTTCTACTCCAACTTTTGTAATAATTCTACGTACAGCTGAAAGTGTAATTAATTCTGTATCAGAAAAAAACATATGACTACGTACAAGTTTTTCCACAAGTTCAATTTCTTTTTTAGAAAATTTTAATCTCTCTAAAATTTTTTTTGTCATTCGTGCACTCACAACTTCATGACCGTAAAAAGTATACTTCTTCTTAGCTCGCCCCGATAAAAATTCTGCGCGTCGTGGGTCCCCTGTCCTCTTGTCTCCCTGGGCGAAGGCGCGGGAATTTTTGATCGGGGCGAGAGATGAATCTCTTCTAGATTTAGGCTTCCCAATATCATGGAAAAGTGCAGAAAGCCTTATTTCTAAAGGCCAATTTTTATCAGCCGCATGTTGTAATGCATTTACTAAATGCCCAAAAACATCATAAATATGTTCGCCACTTTGTTCACAATTAATTCCCTCTTCTAACTCTGGAATAATATTTTTTAATAATTTAAATCTTTCCAACATTATAATTCCATTTGCAGGATTTTTTGACATTATTATTTTTATAAATTCATCACGAATTCTTTCTTTAGAAATATTTTTTATTAATTCTGAATTTTTAAAAATACTTTCTGATGTTTCGTGTGAGATTGAAAAATCTAATTGCACAGCAAAACGAACAGCTCGGAGCATTCGTAACGCATCTTCTTGAAACCTATCATTTGGATTTCCAACTGTTCTAATTACTTTGTCCTTTATGTCTTCTTGTCCTTTATAAAGGTCAAATAGATGTCCTTTAGAATCTACGGCCATTGCATTCATTGTAAAATCACGTCTCTTAAGGTCATCTTCAAGATTGTCGCTGAATTTTACTTCGTCTGGGTGCCTAAAATCAGTATATTTTGCTTCTATCCTATAGGGTGTTACTTCTATAATTACATATTCTGGTGTTTCAGGTGAAACGTTATTCTCTTGTGTTTCACGAATAACATCCCCTACCCTAGGAATGCAAACGCCGACTGTGCCAAAAGTATTCTCATAAACAGTTTTTTCAAAAAGTGCAATTATTTCTTCTGGCTTGGCATTAGTAGTCAAATCCCAATCTTTTGGTGCTCTTTTATCTTTATCTTCAATAGTCAAACTTGAAATTAAAATATCACGAACACACCCCCCAACAAGGAAAACATCAAAACCGGCTTTTTCTAATGTTTCTGTTACATGTGAAACTTCCTTAGGAATGTTGAAGTTTTTTATTTGATTTGGTTTCATGAGAAACTTTTTCTAGTGCGCCCGGCAGGAATCGAACCCACATCACTTGTTCCGAAGACAAGTACTCTATCCGTTGAGCTACGGGCGCATAGTTAATTATTTTTTTTAATATAACGACCTTCATATTATATATTAAAAAAATAACTTAGTAAATAACCTTTTAAAATAAAGACTAAATACTTAATTGCATTTAATCTAAAAAACAATTATAATTCAATAAGTTATTTTTTAAAGAATTATATTTACTATGGTATTTAATAATATTTATAGTAAAAAGAAATGCGGTTATATTTAGTGGTCTTTATACATAGATAAAGGATAGAACAGTAAAAAATAAAATAAAAATGAAACAACTGCGGTTATATTTGGTGGTCTTTATGCACATATAACAAGCAATAAGAACAAAAACAAGCTAATAGTTAAACGATTGCGGTTATGGTTTAGTGGTAGAACACGTCCTTGCCAAGGATGAGACGGGAGTTCGATTCTCCCTAGCCGCACAAATAATGCTAAGTAAACAAACTGCTTTACTTACGCGGGAGATCGAAGGGATTTTCCGTATTTTATAAAATAAAATTGGAAAACCACCTGGCTACGTGGTAGCCGATTCTCCCTAGCCGCACCACCTCACTCACAACAAACTAGCGCTTACGACCTAAAAAATTTATAAAATTGAATCTGTCCGTTACTTAAATACATACCATAGATTTATATAAGTATTTTACCCAAAACTGTGGATAACTATGTGTGTATTGTTTATAAAGGACAATAAATCAAACTGTCTTTTATATGACTAAATGCAACAAAAGCCTTATTAAATAAGGATAAAATAGTAAAAGACAACAAAATTAACAAAAGTGTTTCACGTGACAGAAAATGCCAAAAAATTTTACATCAGAAAAACAAAAAATTGGTAAAATAGGTGAAAATATAGCATGTAGGTTTCTTGTGAAACGTGGTTTTGTTGTATTAGATAGCAATTATACAAAAAAGTGGGGAGAAATTGATATTATCACAAAAAAAGAAGGTAAATTACATTTTATAGAAGTAAAATCGATTAATTGCCAAAATAACCAGTTTTTAAACAGCAACAGTTATGTTACTTGTGAAACAGATAGAACATACCGACCAGAAGAGAATATGCACCCATGGAAAACAAAAAGAATGTCGCGAATTATACAGACATATCTGTTGTCTAAAAAAATAAACGAAAACGTAGAATGGCAAGTAGATTTACTAATTGTCTACCTAAATTTAAAAGACAAAAAAGCTAAAATAAAAGTGGTGGATAATATAATAATATGATACAATAAAATCTGTTTTTAAATATTGAAAAATAAATAACGGGCTGTAGTATACCGCCTGCGGCTTCGCCGCTTTAGCGGCAGGCCGGTAGTACACATGTTTTGGATATATATTTTAAAAAGCAATAAGGACTTAAGAAGGTATGTAGGGAGCACAAATGATTTATCTCGTAGAATAAATCAACATAACTCAGGAAAAGTTTTATCTACAAAAAATCGAAGACCACTAGTGTTAATATATAAGGAAGAATTCTTAATTGAAAAAGAAGCTAGATTAAGAGAAAAATTTCTTAAAACACATAAGGGATATAATGAGTTAAAAAAATTAATATAAAACGGGCTGTAGTATACCGGTAGTACACATGTTTTGGGAACATGTAGACTGGGTTCGATTCCCAGCAGCCCGAAGGGACCGAGTAAGTAAATAATTTTGCTTACGTTGAGATTGAAAGGCTTTTCCTTGTGAGTGTAATGAGGGGAAAAGCACCTGGCGATGAAATCGCCGATTCCAACGGCCCTAAATCAAATGCGGGATTAGTTTAATGGTAAAATAACAGTTTTCCAAACTGTGGTTGGGAGTTCGATTCTCCCATCCCGCACCAAAATAAAATGAAAAATTTTGAAGATCTAAACCAATATAGTCTCTGGAAAAATAACGAGAATGATATAATTCCTACTGATACTGAGGTAGCAGAAAAATGGGCTATTGGTGAGCTAGAAACTAATTCTTTTAACCTCTCAGGCCAAACAAGAATAAATATTATACTTGTATTAAAAGGGGCAAAGCCTGGGTCTCAATTCAATGTTATTCCACAAAAAGCACCTGCTGTAAAAAAACTATTGGAAACAATGGGACTATATTATAATTTTTTTGAAGACAAAGAATATGATTTTGATAAAGAAGAAAATGTTCCGACCGTAACATTTATGATATCAAAAGATAAAAAAATACTAGATAGAATAACTGAGACTGATAAAATAAATAGGCAAAAATTTTCAAAGAAAGATTATCTGAAAAATCTAGATGCTGCTGGTAAAGAAGAACAGAGAAAAAGTGAAATACAATCTGGTATTGATTTTGGTTATCCAGCAACAGCAGTAGAGGCATTTTCTAATGGTGAAAAAAAAATGGAGTGGGTTGACCTACCTGAAGAAATAAGAGATTCTGAAATTGGGAAAATAAATAGAAAATTTCCGTTATTTTCTCTTTCAAAAAATAATTGGAAAGAAGAAATAGAAGTTTTCAAAAGATGGATATCTATTGTAAAATATACCTCTCCGGAAATTTATAAGCAGATTTTAGAATCCAAAGAATAAAATTATGACTTTCATCTATGCCTTTATAAGTGTATTAATAGTAAGTATTGTTTCCTTAGTTGGAGTTTTTTTTCTTTCCCTAAAGGATGAAATTTTAAAAAAATATGTAAATCTTTTTATTAGTTTAGCCATCGGAGCATTATTGGGTGATGCTCTTATACATCTAATTCCAGAAGCTTTAGAAAAATTACAAAACAAAACATTAGCTAGTGTATTGATTATTTTAGGTATTTTATTTTTCTTTATAATTGAAAAATTTCTACATTGGCACCACCATGAAAATGAATGTAAAGAAAAACATATTCATCCGGTAGGGAAGTTGGTTTTATTTACAGATGGAATTCATAATTTTATAGATGGAATAATAATAGGAGCAAGCTTCTTGGTTAGTATACCGATAGGTATAGCCACTACAATTGCCGTAATTTTGCATGAAATACCCCAAGAAATAGGGGATTTTGCTGTTTTGATACATTCTGGCTATACAAAAACGCGTGCATTGTGGTTAAATTTTGCCTCTGCACTTATGTCTGTATTTGGTGTGTTTTTTGTTTTTATTTTTGGAAGAGTAGTAGAAAATGCAACTATTTGGTTTTTACCAATTGCGGCTGGTGGTTTTATTTATATTGCTGTAGCAGACTTAATTCCTGAACTTCAAAAAACAAAAAAAATAAAACATTCTTTGTCTCAAATACTAATAATAATTATTGGTGTATCAGCAATGGTATTACTAACTGTCCTTGAATAAATTTTAATAAATAAATGTTATAATAATTTAATGCAAGAACAAAAATTGGGCTTGAGAGTATATTATTATTATCTTTATAAAAAAATATTAATTGGTATTGTTTTTTTACTTTTATCTATTATTACTTTAATTTCAAAAGAAGTAATTGTTTCAAAAATATCTTTCATTTTTGGAGCTGATTTAGCTATTAATATAACTAGTTATTTAATAAATGGTTTATTTATAATCACCTTTTTATCCTTAGCCATAGGAATACTTTTGAGCTGGCTTAGTTATGTTAGCTGTAGTTTTATATTAGACGAATTTTCTATATTAATTAAAAAAGGTATTTTAAGTAAAAAAACTGTCTCCATACCATACAAGCAAATTCAAGACATAAGTATTGAGCAAAGTTTTTCAAATAGAATGATGGGCGTATGTAAATTAGCTATCTCAACAGCAGGAAATGATACACATGATAATATAGGTGAGGCAGAGGGGGTCTTTGATATTATTGATATAAATATAGCCAAAGAACTACAAAATACAATCTTACAAAAAAATAATACAGTAAAAGCTTAACTAAAATTAAAAAATCCTAACCTTCGACAAGCTCAGGGTAGGATTTTTATTTATTATTTAAATTTTACAGACTTGCTGCATTGTTTTTGAAACCACCATGTACTTCATAGTGCAAGTGTGGACCAGTAGAGCGACCAGTTGAACCAACATAGCCAATTACTTCTCCTTTTGAAACCTGTTGACCTACTTTTGCCACTAATCTAGATTGGTGTGCGTAGAGAGTCTCAGCACCATTTGGATGTTTTATGATAATCATATTTCCATATGCTCCATTATAGCCAACACGAGAAAATGTAACCTTTCCAGCAGCAGCAGCCACGATTGGTGTTCCAGTTGGTGCAGCCAGGTCAACACCATTATTTGCATGAATTTTACGTTGACTAATTCTACTAAAACCTGGAACCGGATTTGTGAAATATCCTGAAACATCCTTTACTGGTGTCTTTTTAGCAATAGTTTTACTACTTGGTGTAGATTTAGATGGAGTTATAGTTTTTGGAGTAGATATTTCAGCATCTGGGATCATTAATTCTTGTCCGACTGCGAGTACTGAATCTATTGTTATATCATTTGCTGCTATTATATCTCCAATTTCAACATTATATTTTTTAGCAATAGTTTTTAATGTATTACCTGAAGCAACATTATGTCTAACCCCATTCATTGGTAAAATAATCAAAAGATCACCCTCTGCTAATTTATCACTACTTTTCATATCATTGGCCCAAAGAATAGTACTCGTAGAGACATTAAACATTTCAGCTATTTGAGAGATAGTATCGCCCCTTCTGACCAAGTATATACTTGGTGTATCATTCATAAAGTCATCACTATCACTAGAAGTATTAGCAAAATTAGTTTCAGGAACAAGACAATCGCCAGAATCAGAAATTTGAATCTCTGGTTCTTCTACTATACTAATACGATTAACTTGTGGGACTAGGCAGTTATAGGAAATCTCATTTTCGGCTCTTGTTTCAAAGGGAACAAAAACAACCCCAGACAACAATGAAAGGGCAATGGCGTAACTGAATATTTTAATATGAGTATTTATAAAACAAATTAATTACCACAAGAATTTGATTCTATCCTTTTAAAATAAGGGTAGAGTTACAGTACGACCAGTGTGCTGTAAAAATAAAGTCTTGTGATGGTTACGATCTTCTCTACTTTCAGTCAACTTCTTTCCTGCCTCTGTTCCGTATATTTAAATGGTAGCCCAAACCAAGAACCAAGTCAAAGTAAAAAGTGGAAAACTAAATTGACAAAACCCCTTTAATACTATATAATATAAGTAACTTTTCCTATAAAAATTAGCAATTATAAGCGTTTATTTATATAATGAAACTATTATGACACTTGAGAACTACCTAAAAGAAGAAACTATTGAAAAACTTAACGATTTACATCAAAAACTTGATGAGAATAAAAAAAAAGAAAAGAACCAACTGGGTAATAAAAAATCTAAAAAAAATAAAGAGGAAAAATACAAACCAAGTGAAGAACTTATAAAATATATAAAAAATAAAGAACTAGAACAGAAAAAAGATCCAAAAAACATAGAATTCTATAAAAAATTTGTTAAAAACACAATAGGTGACACTAAAAAACCCCAGCTACCAAAAAGCATATTACTACGAAAACAAAGGGAAATTTTTAAAAAAAGCGAAGAACTAATTGAAGAACCAAAAATAGAAATGCCTAAAAAAAATGAACAAATAAATACTGAGCCTGAAAAGACAAAAAAGAGGCTAAGTGATCAAGATAAAATTATATTTAATAATCCAAAAACTTCTGATAAAAATGTTCAATTTAATAAAGACAAAAATCCAGAAAATAGGATTGTTTTCCCATTTAAAAAAATTGTAGAAATATTAAAAAATAAAAAAATTAATCAAATTGTTATACATGCCAAGGAACAAAATGAACCTGGGTTAGACAAGGCTCTAACTTTTGAAAATGATGTTGATACTCAATTAGCCCTTGATATGTTTAACAATTATAACACCAGGGGGATTGATAATATTTATGCAAAAAATGCTGTAACTTCTTTAATGCCAAAAGGTGGATCAGAAAAAAATTTAACTGAAAAAAGAGAGGGGGTAGTAATTTATCTAGATGTCAGTGGTAATAATTTAAAAATTGAAGAAAATGGTAAAACTACCACTATTTATATTGACCACCATGGTCCAGGTAAAAAAACTCCTACATCAGCCAGTGAATTGATGTACGAATTAATGGATGCAGGAAAAATATTAAAACCAAAAAATGAATGGCTAAAAAAGATGTCTGATTTTGTTACAAATATGGACAACCTTTCTTATTTAGAAAATATAAAAAAAGGAGGTGATAAAAACTTTTTTGAAAATGAATGGACAAAAACATTATGTGGGTTATTTGATAAAATTCCATACAAAACTCTTAAAACTTTATTCCAAACAAATGGTGAAATAGTTAATCCATCCATAGAAAAACAAATAAAAAACCCATTATTGCCATTTACCAAAGAACAGATAAATGGAGAATTTGGACAAATAGAGATAGAGGTTGAAGAAAAAAATAAAGAAACAGGTAAAAAAGAAAAGGTAAAAAGAACAATTTCTACAATCTTTTATCAAAACATCGGATGGAAGGGAGAAGTAAAAAATACAATAAAGGGTATTAAAAAATTAACAGAACTTGCTGAAAAACAGGGGTTAAATTTAAATGATACTGTATTGGGTAAGGTTGTTTACCAAAAAATTTACAAAAAAGAGGAGGAGAAAAATAAAAATATTTTTATTCCACATTCTCATGGATTAGCCTTTACTGGAGCAAAATATTTAGGTTACGATACTTTTGCAAGTTGGGACGAAAAAAATAATAAATTTCATATAAATTCGAACCACCCAAATTTAAGTGCAATGGTTAATAAACTAAATGAAGTAGACCCTGGTTGTGCGACTGACGTACGAGGAGTAATGGTTTTCGGAAAAATCAAAGGATTAACTGAAAAAAGGTTTTTAGAAATAATCCAAGGGAGAGATGATCTAAAAACAAGCAAGCCTGAAAAAGTAAGCGCAACAAACAAAGAAACTGAAGAAGAAAGAAAAAAACAAGAAAAAATAAAAGAAAATGAGGCCAAAATACAAGAAATCGAAAAACAAATTTCTCTATTAATGCGAAAAATGCCACACCAGAAAATAGAAGGGGTTCCATTCAGTGAACTTAATTTTGATGATCTTGATTTTTACGAAGAGAGATTCAAGGCTGAGCAAAAAAGGTCTGAGCCTTTTTCACAAAAAGTTTCTGACTTTTGGAAAAATAAATTAGTTGAACTTGGAAAAATTAAAAATCTTTTAGTTGAAAGAGAAGGGTTGCAAGTAGCACCTAAAAACACGAAAGAAAAGCCTAAAGCTTTAAAACCAAAAGAAAACAAAACAAAAACAACTAAAACACCAAAATCTTCTAAAAAAACCTTACCGGAAGATGTTTTAAGTAATTCTTAATGTTATAATTATTTATAATAAAATGGAACATAAAACAATCAATACAATAACAGGAACAACTGAAACAGTAGCTGAAAAAATAGCTCGTCTTAAGGGTGAGGTTGAAGTTGAAACTAAAGATATAGAAAATCTAGATGAAAAAATAAAAAACATCGAGACAAAAATTGATGTCTTAAACCAAAGATCTGAGACAAATCAAATAAAAATTGAAAAGTTAGATGACAGAATTACTGAAATTGAAAAACAATTAAAAGAATTGTTAGAAGAACCTGAAAAAGAAGAAATTATCAAACAAAACACAACAGAAGAAGAAAATAAAGTAGTAATTAATAATGAAATGATAATAGATCCAGAAACAGAAAAGGCGCCTATTGAAAAGGAGGTTGACGAAATAAAAACTGAATCAGAAACAATAACAGTTCCAGAAGTATTAGATGAGCCTTTAGAAATAAAGGTGGAAGAGATTATTGAACAAAATATTACAGAAGAAGATAGAGCTGAATTCCAAAAAGAAAACCCCGACAAACCAGTTGAAGAAACAATTGAGGAAAAGATAGTAGAAGAAATAAATAATAATGAAATAGAGCCAATTGAAAAAAGAAAAAAATATCCTAAATTTAAAAAAACTTTAAGAAGATTAAAAAAACTTTTTATTATATTAGCAGCTGTATCAGGTTTTGAAATGACAACAAGTTTTGTTAACCCGTACTCAAAAGAAGCCCGTGCTCATGATGAAAAAGAACAAGAAATAAAAGTAAAAGATTTAAAAGCATGGGAGGGAATAAAGTTATATCAAGACAACATAAATAAATTTGAAAATCACTCCTTGATAGTCAAAGCAAATGAAAACTTAGATGAAAAATATTTAATTGTTGACAAAGAAGCTGGAAAAACATATTTATATCAAGGGGATAGTCTTATTTCTTCATTTAACTCAAAAACTGGTGCCATAAAACGTGATGACCAAACATGGTTAAAATCTTATTATATAAATGAAAACACGAGAGATACTGTATCTGCGAATGAGGCTACATATTCCGTAGGTGGTAACTCCTATACTAAAGATGGGTATCGGGGAGGAACATACTGGGGTAAAGGAAATCTTCAAACTGGTGCTGGAATATATACAATAACAAGAAAGGGTGATCTTCATGGTTATTTAGCATTCTTTTTAGAAAATGAACGAAAAACAAGTGTTGCAACATCAATACACGAAAATCCTAGCGTAACTCCTGGAGCTAAATTGATTGATGACACGAACGGCTGTGTTGGTTTAAGTTATGAAGATATGGTTAAATTATTTGGAGAATTACCAGAAGGAACTGGAGTTAAGGTATATATTACACCATGGAAATCAAATCACAAATTTCAAATTGTTGATGGTGAGATAAGGTTTATATCCAATGAAATAAATGTAAATAAGACAATTAGACCATATGAACCTAAGCCAATAATTCTTAAAGTTGAAGATGTAAATGAAGTTGGAAAAGAATTTTTACTAGCAATAGAAAATAATAAAGATACATTGATGAAAACTTATCCCACAGTTTCAAATGATGTTTTCAATGAACTCTCTAAACTAGCCTATGGAATTTTTGGTAAAGAAAGTAGCTTTGGGACATACGGTGGACTAACCGGGCTTAGGGGGCAAGCAGGAAGAGCTGGGGACTATTACAAAATGTCATTTAAGCCTGGAGACAACCCAAGTGTTGGGGTAACACAAATAAAAATAACATCTTTAAGCCAAGAAGCAAAAGATGCCTTTAATATTCACAAAACTGAAGATTTACTAAACATTAAAAACTCAGCAATTGCCACGATGTGCATGTTAATGGAAACATATGTATACAATATTCCAAATAAACAAAAAAATAATTACGAAGAATTGGTGCTTTTAAATTACAATAACCCAAGTGTATTTAGACAAGTAATTAAGGGTAGTAAAAAAATCACCGACATAGACTCAATTTCTAAGGGCTATATTAAAAAAGCATTGGATTACTCAAATAAAGTTCAGGTTTATTTATGTGACTCTAAAATATACCATCTTCCTGGTGGTGATCCCACTAAACCAAGTAGTACACTTTATTAAATAATTTTAAATATATGGTAAAAGAAAATCCACCAAGAAAAAAAAATAATCCAGAAATAAAAAAACTTTCTAAAAAAGAACGGGCTAAAAAACTTGTGGGCCAAATGGCTGACATTAATAAAGAAAAAAGGGGGATTGTAAAATATGAAGAACAGATAGAGATTGAAAAGAGTAAATTAATTACTAAGCTTAATGAAATCAAAACTGAAAAAGATATAAAAACTGAGAACAAAGATAAAAAACTATTAGAAATAGCAGAATTAGAAAAAACACAAAATGAAAAGGATGAAATAGAAAGGTTAAAAACCGGAGCAGAACCCGTAGTTGAAAAAACTGCAGAGGTTGAAGCTACAAAAGCTATTACAGAACCTAAAAATGAAACAACAGAGCCAGCAGTTACAGAAAACATTGATCCTTTGGAAACATTAAAAAAAACAATAGAAGAATTAAAAGGTAGGGTTTCAAGCAAAAAAGACCGTGAATTACTAAAACAGTACTCCGAGCAACTCAAAGAAAGAGAAGAGCGTTCAAATCAATTAAAAATCATAGGAGAAAAGGTTAAAGAATTAACTGTTAAAATTTCAGAAGAAAAAGACCCTGAATCTAGAAAACTATATTTAGAACAACTCCAAAAAATGGAGGATGACTTAGATAAATTAAAAAGCAAAACAAACCCTGTCACAAAAGACGCAGAACCAACAACAATAGAACCTACAAAAACAGACACAGAACCAAGGTCTGATGTAGAACCCGCAAAATCAGAGGACAAAATAGAAAGCCCAGCAGATATTGCTGCCATGGAAAAAGCAATTAATGAGGGGAATGAAAAAGATTTATTAAATCTTATGAGTGGAGTCGTTGGGGAAAAAGAACCTGTATCTCCAGTAGCACCAGTTCCTACTGAAAAAAATCTAATAGAATTAGAAGCTGAAAATGAGACTCAAAGAAAAGAATACGCAGATGCATATAAAAAATACGTAAAAGATAGAAAGAGTAATTCCAGTTGGTTTACAAACACACAAAGAACAATCTTCGGTTCAAAAACTGAAACTCCGGAAAATAAAAAAAGTGGCCTTTTCTCAAATATTATGAGAAAAATTTCAGAAATAGGAAAAGTTAAAGAACAAGAAATTCCACAAGATTTAAAAGACATAGAAACAAATTACAACAAAACCATCATAGAATGTGGTAAAAAAATGTATGCCGAAAAACAAGCTGAACTTGAAAAATCTGGAAAAACACCGGATGAACAAAAAGCAGAACTACAGCATTATAAAAAAACAGAAATTTTTAAAAAAATAATAATAGAAGAAGAACAAGAGCTCAATAAATTAAAAGCGGAAATTTTACCACCCAAAACAAAGAATGCATACCAAAAAGCAATGAATTGGTATTTAAATCCAAAAACACCACGTTGGCAAAAAGTTGCAGTTTCTACTGGTATATCGACAGCAATAATTGCTTCATTTCTTCCTAGTATGGTACCAGCTGGTGGGGTGGCAACATTAAGTTATCTAGGAATAAAATATGGGCGAGCATTAGCTGGAAGTTATTTTGGTCAAAAAATAGGAGCGGGTGGTTATGAAAAATTTGTGAAAGAACGATATTCTGAAAGAAAAGAAAAAGCAAAAGAAGAATTATCTACAGAATTTGAAGAAAACATTACAGATGAACAATTATCAGAATACAAAAAACGATATGCTGAAATATTAGAAAATGAACAAAAATCAAAAAGAAATAGAACAATACATAAAGCAATGGCTGCATTGGTGGTTGGTGGCGCTGCTGGCCTAGGAACAGGCTATGCTGCAGAAGCAGGTTTACACCACTTAACTCCAGAACAAATATTATCTGGTGGTGGAAATGTTGGCACACACGAAGGCATTAGTATGGAGCATAGAGCAAGTATTTCAGAAAATATAAAGGGGCGAGGAATAGTTGACCACACAAAAGTAGGTGGAGACCAAACACCAGATTTAAGTGGAAACAAGCCTGGGATTGAAGTAGGTGCTGATATAAAAACAGGTGGTATGCAGGAATTTATGAAAACAAATGCTACTCAAAATACGATTAAACTTGGTATGTATGATCCTAATTCTGATGCAGAAAGCATGATCGCTCAAAAAGGAACAATGTTTTTTGATGATCCAAAAACAGGAACACATATTGAGGTAGAATATAGTTCCAGGGGTGCAATACAAACTGTTCAAAATCTAAAAGCCAAAATACTTGAAAATTATGGAGGGGATGCAACAAAAGTTCCGGATGGTAACATAAGCACAGATTATATTGATATGAAGGGGATCGCACATCACCAAGACTTAATCAAAGGAAATACAGTTGAACAATACAAAGGGGATATGTTTGATTCAGGTAAAAAAATTAGTGGAAATATACAAAATGATAACCAAGCCCCCCTACAAGAAAATCCAATAACTGGTGAACCAATAAATAATACAGCCAATAGCCACGATGCGATACCACTACAAGAAAATCCAATAACTGGTGAACCAATAGATAATACTCCTAATGGTGATCCAATTGGTTATCAAGAAAATCCAATAACTGGTGAACCAATAACAAGTAGGAGTAAAGACATTGGACTAAATAATAACCAAACACCACTAAACCAAAACCAAACAGAATTAAATAACCTTAACCAAAACAATACAGATAGTATTAACATTAAAACTGGGGCAGAAAATAATTTGATTGATTTTGATAATAATCCTTATAATTTATCTGTAGAAAAATTAGATGAAGTAAGAAATATATATAAAGACAATATAGATAAACTGTTTAATGGCCAAGAAGGACCTTGGAATATAATAAAAGCATCGACTCAAAATTATTCAGCAGAAAAATTAATGGCATGGGATGTAAATAATATAAATGAAACCTATAAACCATTTGTGCTTAATTTACAAAATCTCGCACGCACCACTGGACTTACACCTCGTATCGCAACAATAATTAATCCAATTGCTGAAACGCCAGAACAATTTGAAATACGCTGTCTACAAAAAACAGCGGAAATGGGAATATTAGAAAAAGTTAAATTATAATTAAAATAAAAAAAATAATATGAATCCAATAAAAAACAATATAATAAATGCATTAAATATCGAGAATCTCTCAAAAGAAGAACAAGAGGACATTATTTTACAAGTTGGTTCTGTAATCTATCAAAATGTTTTGATGAGAACAATGGAGACAATGCCAGAAAATATAGTAGATGAATTTGAAAAACAATTAGACAATAATACTGAACCTGAACAAATTTTTGATTTTTTAAAAAATAATGTGAAGGATTTTGAAAAAATAATTGAAGAAGAATCAATAAAATTTAAAGACAAAGCATCCATGATAATGGGTGAAATTTAAAAATACAACAATAGAACACATAAAACAAAAAAGTTCCTGCGGGGACTTTTTTGTTTTATGTTAATATATAATTTATGACAGACGATCACTTGGAGGGCTTAAATATTCCACAAAAAGAAGCGGCAACACATATGAATGGGCCGCTTTTGATTGTTGCTGGAGCTGGGGCTGGAAAAACAAAGACCATCACTCATAGAATAGTAAATTTAATAAAACAAGGAACTGCCCCTGAGAGAATTTTGGCTGTGACTTTTACAAACAAAGCAGCCAAAGAAATGCGAGAAAAAATAATTACTGAAATTGAAAAAAGTGCTAAAGGTCAAAATAAAATTCCTTTTGTTAGCACTTTCCACTCTTTAGGAGTTCATATTATAAAAGAAAATTCTAGCGCTGTTGGGGTGACTAAGCATTTCACAATTTTAGATGAAGGTGATTCTGTTTCACTCATCAAAGAAGCATTAAAGGAAATAGGGTTGGACCCAAAACAATATGAACCAAAAAAAATAAAAGGAATGATATCTAGAGAAAAAGGAAAATTTACAAAGATGTCTGAATATATAGAAAGCTATAACAGCCCTAATGCTTTCGGCTCAAATTATTTAAATAAAGTCGTGGCTCAGGTCTGGAACTTATATGAAAAGAAAAAAACAAAAGAAAATTCTTTAGACTTTGATGATTTACTGTTGAAAGCTACTATATTATTAAAAGACAATGAAGAAATACGAAAAATTTACCAAGAAAAATGGGAATATATTCATATTGATGAGTACCAAGACACAAATGAAGTGCAATATTTGATGTCCAAATTACTTTCTGAAAATAATAAAAATATTTGTGTTGTTGGTGATGCAGACCAAAATATTTATTCCTGGAGAGGAGCAAATTTAAAAAATATTTTAAATTTTGAAAAAGATTATCCAAATACAAAGATAATAATGCTTGAAGAAAATTATCGCTCAACTCAGAACATATTAGAGGCTGCTAATGAAATAATTAAAAAAAATCAATATCGTCCTGATAAAAATTTATTTACTAAAAATGAAACGGGGGAGAAAATTTCTTTATATGAAGCTATCGACGAAACAGATGAAGCAGACTTTGTGGCTACAAAAATTTTGGAAATAATAGACAACCCTGCAGATTCTTCCTTTGCGCGGTCGCTGTCTCCGCTTACTAGCGGAGCGCTCACTCTCGGCTCGTCAGCCTGTGAGAGACCCCGCAAAGAAAAATCCACAGGGTTGCCTGAAATTAATGACCGCGCAAAGAAAGAATCTGCGGGTCTGCCTAATAAACTATCTCAAATTGCAGTTCTTTATCGTGCGAATTTTCAATCTCGAGTGCTGGAAGAGGCCATGCTTCGTTATAATATTCCATATCAAGTTTTGGGAGTTAAATTTTTTGAAAGAAAAGAAATTAAAGATACTTTGGCTTATTTAAGAGCATCACTCAACAGAGATAGTCTTTCTGATATAAAAAGAATTATAAATTTTCCAGGTAGGGGAATTGGTAAAACAACCATTGCTAAGATATTTTCTGGAGAACAATCAACCCTGCCCATAAAAATGCAATTAAAAATTGATGGTTTTTATAAAATACTAGAAGAAATAAAAGAAAAGACACAAACTTCTACAGCCAGTGAAGTAATAAAGTTTACAGTAAAAAGAACAGGTATTGAAACAGAACTTTCTACTGGAACAGAAGAAGATTTAGAGAGATTAGAAAATATTAAAGAACTTGCGTCTCTCGCTATTAAATATGATAGTCTGGAAAATGGTGCTGGTATTGAAAAACTATTGGAAGATGCGTCCTTGGCAAGTGATCAAGATTCAATTATGATTAATGAAGATAAAAAAGAAACAGTAAATGGAATTAAATTAATGACTGTCCATGCCTCAAAGGGTCTTGAATTTAAATATGTTTTTATTGTTGGACTAGAAGATGGGCTTTTTCCAAATAGACACAATGGAGAAGCAAAAAACAAAGAAGATTCTGAAGAAGAGAGACGACTTTTCTATGTAGCCCTAACCCGAGCTAAAGAAAAATTATTTTTATGTTATGCCGACTTTCGAACTATCTTTGGCTCTAGGCAAATTAATACACCATCAGAATTTATTGGGGACATACCGAGAGATATATTAGAAAAAGAAGGGGAGGAAGCGGGAGTGAAGACGATATATATTTAGCTTCCTAGCTTATAGCTAATTAGCTTATTAAAAAAATGCAAAAAGAAAATTATAAAGCAAAAAAATCATTGGGGCAGAATTTTTTGAAATCTGTTGTGGCTTTAAAAGAAATAATTAAAGCTGGGGAAATATCTTCTGATGATATTATTTTAGAAATTGGACCTGGAAAGGGAGCTCTCACAGAAAAATTACTCGAGAAATGCAATCATGTAATAGCAATAGAAAAAGATCGTGAGCTTTTTCTATTACTGAAGGAAAAATTTGTTAATGAAATTTCAGATGGAAAATTAATTTTAATAAATGAAGACATTTTAAATTTTGATGTAAAAAGATATAAGCTAGAAAGCTATAAGCTAATCGCAAACATTCCATACAATATTACTGGGGCAATCATTAAAAAATTTTTAACGGAAGAGAATCAGCCGAGCTTGATGGTATTAATGGTACAAAATGAAGTAGCTAAAAGAATTGTCGCAAGAGATGGACACGAGAGCATCCTTTCAATCTCAGTTAAAGCTTACGGGGAACCAAAAATAATTATGAAAGTACCAGCTCGGTATTTTTCTCCAGCGCCAAAGGTGGATTCAGCCATAATTGCAATAAAAAATATTTCGAGAAAGAATTTTAAAGAAAATACCCTCGAGCAAAAATTTTGGGAAATTGTTCACGCTGGTTTTGCCCATAAACGCAAAAAACTCTCCTCTAATCTAAAAAAATACATAGGAGTTGCCTGTGTACTAGAGCTAGGGAACAAAAGAGCGGAAAATTTAACCTTAGAAGATTGGATTGATCTGGCTAAAAAATTTTTAAATTAATTAGTGCTAATTAGTTTCATGGTTCCCTTACTAATAGGACTAGGAATACAAGGTTCACCTATTAACAGACAACTTCCACCAGGGGTGTATTGACCAACAATAAATTTACCAGACATTACGCTCCCTTTACCTCTTGCCATTGTTGATCCAGGTAAATAAAGATAAGTACCACTAAAAATTGAAGGATAGCCGACGATAGTCACAGCTGAACCCTCACTACAAGTGCAATTTGTTATTGATACAATTTTACCACCAAAAAAAGGAATACCAGCCGCGAGAGCAAAAGATGCTGTAAAAAAACCTACTAATATTAGAATTGAAAAAAATAAAACTTTTTTCTTTTTAAATAAATTTTTCATATACTTATAATATAGCATAAAAAATAAGTTAATGATATAATTATTTTATAAATATGAAAAATTATTTACCGAGTAAAAAATTTATTTATTCTATAATAGCAATAGTAATTTTGGG
>JBAYME010000009.1:0-21890 GCA_041663725.1 Minisyncoccota bacterium
TGCAAATACTTTATATTTAAAAGCAGGCAAAGTCGGAATCGGAACAACAAATCCAACACAAGAACTTGATGTAAATGGAAACATACGTGTCGGTGGTACTTTATATTTCTCCGATGGTTCTGGAATGACTACAGCTGTTAGTCCTTCTAGTGGAATTACTTCTTCAACTGATTTAGGTCTAGGTGCCGATTCTGATGGTAATGGTTCAGGTGTCATGACTTTCTCCACTGCCACCTTAGAAAGAATGAGGATTGATAATGATGGAAATATTGGAATTGGAATAGATACACCTACTGCAAAATTAAACATTATGGCTGGAACTACAGTAGCTGGAACAGCACCAATTAAATTAACTTCCGGTGATTTATTAACCATACCAGAAGCTGGAGCAATTGAATTCTTGGATGATGTATACTATGGAACCATGACAACTGGAGCAGAAAGAAAACAGTTTGCTTTCAGTGAAGATATTTCAAATACATATATTCCATATAGTGGAGCAACTACTAATGTAGATTTAGGTTCTAATGATTTAACAGTAGATACTAATACTCTTTTTGTAGATAGTACCAATCATCGAGTTGGAATTGGAACAACTTCACCAACAGCTAGGTTAACTTTACCAGCAGGTACAACAACAGCTGGAACAGCACCACTTAAATTTACCTCTGGTGATTTATTGGATTCACCAGAAATTGGGGCAATGGAATTTAATAATGATGATTTATATTTCAATATAACTACTCCTTGGTTGATAACTACTATCCCTTATTATCCACCAGTTCAAAATGCAACTTATGTTAAAGCAACATCATCTGCTGGTAGTTCTTGGCAGCCTTATTACGCAACTGACCCAGCAAAAAGTCTTATTAATACTCATTGGGGCAATTCGTGGTATGCTTATAATATTCTGCAAAGATTTCATATTGACCTAGGTTCAGCGAAATTAATAAATAATATCTACTATGAAAATTTTCACTCTTCAGGAGGTCTTACTACTACTGGTGTTAAAAATTTTACAATTTGGGGTTCAAATAATGCTTCTGATTTTAATGATACAACCTATGCTAATGATGGAACTTGGGTTCAACTTACCACAAGTCAGACTTATTTTGAACAACATATAGCTTCTAATGTTCCTGATCCAAAATATATATCTGTAATAAATACAACAGCCTACAGATATTATGCTTTTAAGTTTGCTGATAATTATGGAGATGGAACTAATATGGCTGTAAGGCGCGTTGAATTACAGAATGCATCTTCTGTTGATTACAGAAGACCAGTTGTTTTAGCTGATGGAGTTAAATTAACAGAAGGAAGAATACCATATGCAGGAACTGGTGGCAGATTAATTGATAGTAGTAATTTAACTTTTGATGGAACAACATTAAATACATCTCTTTTAGCTTCAGCAACAAGTATAACGACTCCTAAGGTTATCGGTGGAACAACTACAACCTCTCCATTAATTTTACAATCAACTTCAGGGGTTGGTATTGCTGGAGCAGATATTATTTTTAAAACAGGAAACAATGGAGCTACTGAAACAATGAGAATTTTAAATTCTGGAAATTTAGGTATTGGTACCACAAATCCAACAGGTAATTTATCAGTAACTCAAACAGCAACAGCTACAGGAATATTAAAAGGAATAGTATATACAGGAGCAGTAAATACAAACCAAACAGCTTCAACTGAAATTCCATCTTTGACTATTACAACAGCAGGGCGACAATGGGCAACTGGAGCGCTCGCTACGCAAAGAGAAGTATTATTTACTCAGCCAACATATTCATTTGTAGGAGCAAGTACAATTACAAATGCAGCGACCGTAGGAATTGTTGGAGCACCAATTAATGGAACAAATGCAACTATTACAAATACACACGGACTCTTAATTCAAGCTGGAATAGTTGGACCTGCCACTAATTCATATGGACTTACCGTGAATTCTCAAACAGGTGCAAGTAATAATTATGCGGCTGTATTTATGGGTGGTAACGTCGGAATAGGAACAACAGCTCCGACTCAAGCTCTCGATGTAAATGGAAACATTAGAGTCGGAGGAACTTTATATTTTTCTGATGGCTCTGGGATGACGACAGCTGTCAGTACTTCAAGTGGACTTTCTTCTACGGGGGATTTGAATATGGGTGCAGACTCTGATGCTGATACTTCTGGAGCGATGATCTTTAGTACTGCTACTTTAGAAAGAATTAGAGTTTTAAATAATGGTAATGTAGGAATTGGAACGAGTATTCCAGGTCAATTATTATCTGTTGCAGGAGTTATTGAATCAACAACTGGTGGATTTAAATTCCCAGATGGGACGACACAAGATACTGCTGGTTCTACTGCTAGTGGAACTGAAAATTATCTATCAAAATTTACTTCGTCCTCTGCTTTAGGTGATTCAATTATTTTTGACAATGGCACGAATGTAGGAATTGGAACTACTACACCTACAAATATTTTATCTCTAGGAAATACTCAAGCACAAAAAATTTGGATAGAGGATACTGCATCTGGTACAGTTGGTAGAGATTTAACAATTTCAGCAGGAAGTACAGTGGCTGGTAGTCCATATGTTGATGGTGGAAATTTAATTCTTTCTACTGGTGCTGGAACTGGTGATGTATCTAATGACATTTTATTTTATACCGCAACTCCCTATAGTACTGGTGCAACATATCAATCAACATTACAAACTATTTCTAGTAAAGGAATAATAACTGGTGCTGGTTTTTTTGGAATGGGAACTTTAACTCCAGGTCTAAAAGGCGAATTTAAAGGAAATCTTAGTGCTCCAGCTTCAAGTGGATCAACTCAAAATGGTAGTTTAAGACTTTCTCAAACATCAGGTGCTGCTGTATTAGATTTTGGTATAGGTTCAATAGGTGGATTAGGGGGAGCTTGGTTACAAGCAGGAATAAGCACCAATTTATCGGTTCATTCAGCTAGTAGTCTTTTATTAAACCCAATAGGTTCTAATGTTGGTATAGGTTTAAATGGTGCACCTGTGGCACTTCTTGATGTTAATGGTATTGGGGTTCATTCTGCGGGAGCAGTAGCAACACCATCTTTCGCTTTCCGCACAGACTTGAACACTGGTATGTGGTCATCTGGTGCAGATACAATTAACTTTTCTACTGGTGGTTCAGAAAAAACTAGAATAGATAGTTTAGGCAACGTAGGAATTGGATTAACACCAGGTTACAGATTGCATGTTTCTGATGCTACCACAGCTGGTATAGTTGGTGCTTTTACAAATTCTGATGGAACTTGTACTTTGGATCCCGGAGATGTGTCCGGTTGGTCTTGTCCTTCAGATATTAATTTGAAAAAAGATATTGAAACTCTATCTTCTGGATTGTTTGAAATTAATCAATTGCGAACCGTATCTTATCGTTTAAAGAACGAGAGTGAAGATGAAATGCTTTCTATTGGTTTAATCGCTCAAGAAGTGGAATTAATTTTTCCAAAATTAGTGAGAACACAATTAGATGGAACATTATCATTAAACTATGGTGGGCTAACTCCATATATAATAAATGCAATTCAAGAACTTGATTTGAAAATAGAAAGTTTGACTGATACCAATATTCCATTATTAGATGATAATGATGATCTGACTTTTGTTGGAAAATTCTTTGAGAATATGTCTGCATGGCTCGCAAATGCGGGAAATAAAATTACCAGAATTTTCACCGGTGAAGTTTGTTTGACTGAAGCAGGGGAAGAGACTGTATGTTTAAATAGAACAGAATTAAAATCCTTGAAAGCGTTGCTTGCTAATCCTTCGACGGGCTCAGAATCTTCGACCTCGGTCCTCCCCATCGAGGAGGAGGAGGAATCAGGAGGGGGTAATTCTATTCCTACTGAAATCGTACCAGATCCTTCGCTAAACTCAGGACAAGAGCCAGAGGTAGAACCTGAAGTAACTCCTGAACCAGAAGTAACTACAGAAGAAATTGTGCCGGAAAATCCAGTAGAAGAAGAAATTATTCCAGAAATACCAGCAGAAGAAATTGTACCTGAAGTTGTTCCAGAATCAGAACCTGAAACAGAACCAGAATCGGAATCAGAACCCGAGCCAACCCTAGTACCATAAAAGTCCCCCTGACAAGGGGATTTAGGGGGTTGTATTAAAAAACATGATAAAATTTAAATCAATTTATCTTTCCATATCAATAATTATTTTATTTCTCTCAGCTTTTTCTGCTTTGGCTTCAAATGTAGATGGCACCATAACACCAAATCCTAAATATGCTTTTGGTGATAAATTAGGTTGGATAAATTTTGGTTGTGATAATTGTAATGTTCATGTAATGGATACAAGAATAACTGGCTATGCCTGGAGTAGGCAATATGGTTGGATAAATTTATCACCAGACCAAGTAGGAAACCAGGGCGTGACAAATAATTGCCTAGGGCAGTTGGGTGGACGAGCTTGGTCTAGGTCTCTAGGTTGGCTTGATTTTTCTGGTGCCAGTATCGATGCAAATGGGAATTTTATTGGTATGACATATGGTGGTAATGATAAAGCAGGAAAAATTAATTTTAGTTGTGATAATTGTGATGTTTCAACTGATTGGATGCAGTGTGCATTAAGAGAATCTCCAGCTCAAGTTCTTATAAATAGTATTACAGATAATATTATTCCCACAATTACTGCAAGCATTACAATAAGCAATGAAGGAAATATTGACACAGAATATCAATATGAATGGTGTGTAGTCTCAGATATTTCTAATTCTTGCGGGGGAGGAGATGATATTTTTTATTCTTCTGGAGCCAAATTAATTACATCAGGAACTGATTGGAATACAACAAAAGATGCAACTGTACCAAATGCTGGAACTTATTATTTTAAATTAAAGGTATTTTATGGTTTAAATTATTCTGTTGCTTCACAAGTCTTTACTGCAATCTCATCAGGAGGAGGAGGTGGTGGAGGTGGAGGAGGAGGTGGAACCGTTACTGATATTTGCCCAAATATTACAGGCGACCAAACGATTGTCCCACCTGGTTATATTCTGATAAATAGTTTGTGCGTTTTGCCCCAAGGTGGTGGTACATATTATGATACTGCAGACTTGAATCGTGATCACTCTGTAGACTCAATAGATTTTTCTATTCTTCTCTTCTATTGGAAAAAGAATCCACCTTATCAAAATATATATGTAGACATTAATAAAGATAGTAAAGTAAATTCTGTCGACTTTTCTATAATGCTCTCACAGTGGGGCCAAAAAACTATATGATGAAATATTTATTAAAATTTTATTTTTTTTCTGTAATTATTTTTAGTTTTTTATTTATTTTTCCAGCAATTGCTCAAACTTCAACAGAAATTTATTTTAAAAATGAAAATAATCAAATCTTAAATGGAGATACATTTTTAATTGATTTAAAAATTTCATCCGATAGATCTATAAATGTTATAGATGGAACTATTCTATTTGATAAAGATAAGCTAGAAATAAAAAATATAAACAAAGAAAATTCAATTTTTTCAATGTGGGCCAATGAACCAGTTTTTGATAATGATGTAGGCTCTATAAGCTTTATTGGTGGAATACCAAATGGTTTTAAGGATGATGGTGGGCAGGTTTTAGGGATTAATTTTTCAGCAAAAAAGAGCGGAGAAGCAATAGTTCATTTCCAAGATATTTTTAAAGTTTATTTAAATGATGGATTGGCTACAGAAATTAATCCATGGTTAAAACCACTAAAAATTTCAATAAAGAAAAAGGATTATTTAGAAAATATTTCTAAATATGTATTTGTGATGAATCAAAATTATATTTATTATATTTCACTATGTATTTTAGTTATTTTATTTATTATAATAAGAGTATCTTTAAAATTTAAAAATAAAAAAAACAATCCTTTAATAAAAAAGAAGGATGATTACTATAAATAGAATATGAAAAATAAATTTTACTTTTTAATACTACTGCCATTACTTCTACTTTTTAGTTTTAATGTTGCTAATGCAGCAGATATTTTTTGCATTAGTAGTAAATTAAATGTAAATACAAATCAAACTTTTACAGTAACACTTAATACAAATACAAAAGGAGTATATATAAATAACATAGAAGGTGTTTTGTCTTTTCCTAAAGATTTATTGAGTGCTGAATCTGTAAGCATAAGTGGGTCAATTTTTTCTATGTGGGTTGAACAGCCTAGGCTTTCTAACATAACTGGAACTGTTTCTTTTAATGGTGGTATACCAACACCTGGTTTTATCGGAACAAATGGTAAAATTTTAAGTGTTGTATTCAGGGCTAAAAAAGCTGGTGTGGCTAATTTGTCTTTTTCTTCAGCAAATATTTATGCCAATGATGGTATGGGCACAGACATAACAGGAGGTAAAAGTGGAATTAATATAACAATTACTACACCTACTACACCAAAGGAAGAAAAAAAAGTAGTACCTGTTAAAAAAGTAGAAATAGACACAATAGCACCAAAAGATTTAAAAATTTCTTCATATATTACCAGTGAGGATATCGTGGTTTTAAAAATTTCAAGCTCAGATGATGATTCTGGCTTAGATAAATATAAGATTTCAATTGACGATGTGTTGTTTGGAGATTTTTTTATAACAGAAAATCCAACTGAAGTAATTTTATCTCCTCAGAAAGCTGGAAAGCATAAAGTAAGTGTAATTGCTTATGATAAAATGGGGAACTTGAGTGAAGAAGTTGTTGCAATAGAATTTCCAATAGTAAAAATTCCAGAAATTATTAATTATCCAAAATCAATTAAAAAAGGTGAAAATATAAAAATTTCTGGAACTTCTTATTTAAATACTGATGTAAAAATTTATTTACAAATTGAGGGAGAAGAAGAAAAAAATTATATTGTAAAAACAGATGATGATGGAAGTTTTACTTTTACAACTGATTTTATTGAACAACCAGGCCTAGCATCTTTTTGGACAGAGACAATCAGAACACCTGAAATAATAAGTGAAACTTCACAAAAATATTTTATTGTAGTCAATAAGCCAGCTTTTATTAAAATAAGCTTATGGATGATTCAATTGTTGTCTGTTGTTATTCCAATTATATTATTGATAATTGTAATAATATTACTTGTGCACCAAGCACATCATAAGGTAAAGAAATTCCGTAGGAAATTAATGATAGATCTTGAGCAAACAGAAGGTGAGGCACACAAAATATTTAGAATTATGAAAGAAGACATAAAAGAAATTACAAAAATCTTTAAGCGTAAAGAGATTAAAGATAAGCTTACAAAGTGCGATCAGGATACTATTGATTCTGTTTCCAGGGACGTCGAAGAAGCAGAAGAATATTTCACTAAAAGAATCAAGTCAATAGAACAAAAAGATCTCTAACTTGCGTTAGGCAAGACCTAACGCAAGAAGACAAGGTCTTACCACAATGTAGCAAGGTCTTGCCTTGCTGGTTGTTGTCCACAATAAAATTTGACTTAGATTTATAAATATGTATACTTATAAACACTGATAGATTGAGTTTTGGATGATTTTCTTTATATATTATAAGGTTTTTAACTTAATCGTAATTCTAAATAAATTTAAAGAAAGTACTAGCTAGATTTCAAAGCTATTTTCTTTTGTTTTTTTTGGGAAAAAACAATATGCATAATGCAAACAAGCGTCCTAAGAAGTATTTTTCGAGGTATAAGAAGCCATTAATAAAGTTTCCAGATTTAATTGAAGCTCAGATAAAGTCCTTTAAATGGTTAGTGGAAGATGGCATAAAGGAAGTTTTTAAAGAATTTTCTCCAATTGCAGATTATTCTGGAAAAAAATTTCAATTAGATTTTACTTCTTTCTCTCTTGGTGAGCCTAAGCATGATGAAAATCAATCAAAAATAGACAAGCTTTCTTACCAAGTACAATTGAAAGCACGTGTCAAACTAACTAATAAGATTTTAGGAACTGTAAAAGAGCAGGAGATTTTTATGTCTGAACTTCCTTTAATGACATCTCATGGAACTTTTATAATCAATGGAGTAGAAAGAGTTATTGTCCCACAATTAGCTCGTTCTTTTGGTGTATTTTTTACAGAATCTGAAAGTAAAGGAAAAAGATATTTTGGAGCAAAAATTATTCCAGCTCGTGGAGTTTGGATTGAAATAGAATCAGAATCAGATGGAGCTATTTATATCAGAATAGATAAAAAGAGAAAATTCCCAGCAATAACATTGCTTAGAGTTATGGGTTATCACACCAATGAAATGATAGAAAAGGCATTTGAGGGTAATCCTATTTTCGAAGAAGCAATTAAAGCTTGTTTTGCAAAAGATTCCGCTAAGACATTAAGTGATGCTTATATTGAAATCTATAAGCGTTTAAGAGATGGTGATATGGCTACACCAGATAATGCAAAAGAATTTATTAATTCTCTATTTACTACTGAAAGATATGATATTTCTCCAGTTGGTAGATTTCGTTTTAATGAACGTTTCAATAAACCTTCAGATGAAGAAGAGTTAGCTCGTAGGACTATTTCTAAAGAAGATTTAGTCACAGTATTAATGAATATAATTACATTAAATAATACACCAGGTGCTAAGGCTGATGATATTGACCACTTGGGACAAAGAAGAGTTCGATTTGTTGGAGAAATGCTTCAGTATAAAATTCGTACTGGTATGATGCAGATAAAAAGAAATATTCAAGATAGAATGTCTACTATTGATGTAGATACAGCTATGCCAATTCATATCATAAACCAAAGACCGCTTCAAGCTCGTATTAAAGAATTTTTTACAACCAACCAGCTTTCACAATTTATGAATCAAGAAAATGTTTTGGCTGAGCTAGAGCATCTTCGTTTGCTTTCTGCATTAGGACCAGGGGGGCTTACTCGTGAAAGAGCAGGATTGGAAGTTCGTGACGTGCATCCTTCTCACTATGGAAGAGTTTGTCCTATTCACACACCAGAAGGACCAAACATCGGACTTATCGTTCACTTAGCAACTTATTCAAAAATAAATGAGTTTGGAATTATCGAAACTCCTTATATAAAAGTAAAAAATGGACAAATTACCGGAGAAGTTTCTTATTTGAATGCACTTGATGAAGAAAAATATAACATTGCTCACTCTGGAATTCCTTATAATGAAGAAGGAAAAATAACAGAAGAAAAAGTTGAGGCTCGTATAAAAAATAATCCAGGAATAATTTCTAGAAGTGAAATTGATTTTATAGATGTTTCTGCCAATCAGGCTTTTTCTATAGCCACTTCAATGATTCCATTTTTAGAACACGATGATGCTAATAGAGCACTCATGGGAAGTAATATGCAGAAGCAAGCAGTTCCTTGTGTTTTACCAGAGGCGCCACTCGTGGCTACTGGTATGGAGGAATTAGCTTCAGTAGACTCAGGTAGATTAGTTGTAGCAGAAGAAGATGGAGTTGTATCTTATGTTGATGCTAAAAAAGTTATAGTAAAAAATAAAAGTGATAAAGAAAAGGTTTACACTTTAGTAAATTATTTAAGAAATAATAATTTTTCTGTTTTTCATCAACGTCCAGCTGTAAATATTGGAGATAAAGTAAAGAAAGGTGATACATTGGCTGATACATCTAGTACCTCTGGTGGGCAAATTTCAATCGGACAAAATATTCATATTGCATTCTTGTCTTGGTCTGGATCAAACTATGAAGATGCTATTATTATTTCAGAAAGATTAGTAAAGAAAAGTAAATTCACTTCTATTTATTTAGAAGAATTTATATGTATAGTTCGAGACACAAAACTTGGACCTGAGATAACCACACGAGATATTCCAAACGTAGGAGAAGTAAAATTAAAAGACTTAGATGAAGATGGTATTGTTCGAGTTGGTGCTGAAGTTAGAGAAAATGATATTTTAGTTGGAAAAATTACACCAAAAGGAGAAACCGAACTTACTCCAGAAGAAAGACTACTTCGTTCTATTTTTGCTGAAAAAGCTCGTGATGTTAAAGACACATCTTTGAGAGTTGAGCACGGCAAAAGAGGACGTGTCATTGGCATTAAGATTTTTTCACGTGACCTAGGTCACACATTGGAGGCTGGAATTATTAAAAAAATTGTTATTGAAGTTGCACAAATTAGAAATGTTTCAGTTGGAGATAAACTTTCTGGAAGGCATGGAAACAAAGGAGTTATTTCAAAAATTCTACCAGAAGAAGATATGCCATATGCAGCAGACGGTACTCCAATAGATATTATTCTTTCACCACTTGGTGTTCCTTCTCGTATGAACTTGGGACAGGTTTTGGAAATGCATTTAGGTATGGCTGCAAACACTCTTGGATATCAAGCTATAGTACCACCATTTTTGAGTACTAAACATGAAGAAATAAAAGAAGAATTAAAGAAAGCTGGTTTTGCAGAAAATGGTAAGATGAAACTTTTTGATGGACGAACTGGTGAAGCCTTTGAGCAAGATATTGCTGTTGGTTATATGTATATGCTCAAATTACACCACATGGTGGAAGACAAGATACATATGCGTTCAATAGGACCATACTCTCTTATTACACAGCAACCACTTGGAGGTAAAGCTCAAGGCGGAGGACAGAGATTTGGAGAGATGGAGGTGTGGGCACTTGAGGGATATGGCGCTGCTTATACTTTAAGAGAAATGTTGACTATTAAATCTGATGATATATTGGGTCGATCTGCAACATTTGATTCTATTATTAAAAATGAACCAATAAGGCCACCAAATTCTCCTGCATCGTTTAATGTGATGCTTAATTATTTGCGAGGACTTGCTCTAGATGTAACTTTAAAAAAGTTTGGAGATAATGGAATGGTTGAAAATTAATAATAAAAATATAAAAATTATGAAAACATTAAATACAACAGAATTCGATTATATTACACTAAAACTTGCATCTCCAGAGCAAATAAAAGAATGGTCTTATGGAGAAGTCACAAAACCAGAAACAATAAACTATAGAACTGGCCGATCAGAGCGAGGTGGCTTGTTCGATGAAAAAATATTTGGACCAGAAAAAGATTATGAATGTTATTGTGGAAAATATCGACGTATTCGATACAAGGATATTATTTGTGAAAAATGTGGAGTTGAAGTTACTCGTTCTATCGTTCGACGTGAGAGAATGGGACACATCGAACTCGCTACTCCAGTAGCTCACATTTGGTTTTTGCGTGGCGTACCATCTAGAATGAGTATACTTCTCAATATTCCAGTTTCTGACTTGGAAAAGGTTATTTATTTTGCTGGTTATATTATTACTAAAGTCTACGAAGAAGAAAAAGAAAGTATTTTAGAAGGATTAGGAAGAGAATATAAAGCTAAATTAAAAAATTCCGCTGATGATGAAACTAGAGAAAAATTAAAAGATTTATTTAATAGTACTAAAAAAGAAATTGCGGAAATTTATGAAGGAAAAGTTTTAAATGAAATTTCTTTTCATCACTATTCTTTAAAGTACGGTGCTTGTTTTGAAGCAAACATTGGAGCTGAGGCTATTCATTCTATTTTTAAGAATCTTGATTTAGATAAATTAAAAAATATTACAGAGACGATGCTACTAAAAGCTAGTTCAATTGAAAGAGAAAAATTACAAAAAAGACTTTCTCTAATTAGAGCTATGACTTATGCATCAGTAAGACCTGAATGGATGTTTTTGACTGTAATTCCTGTTATTCCACCAGTTCTTCGTCCAATGGTTGCATTAGATGGTGGACGTCATGCTACTTCTGATTTGAATGATTTATATCGTAGAGTTATAAATAGAAATAATCGTTTAAGAAAATTAAAAGAAATAAGTGCCCCTGATGTTATTTTGCGAAATGAAAAAAGAATTATTCAAGAGGCAGTAGATGCACTTATTGATAACTCTATAGCTAAGCAAAATGATAGTGTGGCAATGAGTCAATCACAAAAGCGTGCTCTTAAATCTCTTTCTGATAACTTGAAATCAAAACAAGGTTTATTCAGACAAAACTTACTTGGAAAGCGTGTGGACTATTCAGGGCGTTCAGTTATCGTTGTTGGACCACAACTTAAATTAAATCAATGTGGATTACCAAAACACATGGCATTAGAACTCTTCAAGCCATTTGTAATTTCTAAAATTTTATTATCTGAACTCGCTTTCAATATTCGTGGAGCTAATAAATTAATAGAAGATCGTACACCAGAAGTTTGGGCAATGTTAGAAGAGGTTATAGAAGGTAAATATGTTCTTTTAAACCGTGCTCCAACTTTGCACAGATTAGGTATTCAGGCTTTTAATCCTATTTTAATTGAAGGTAATGCTATTCAAGTACACCCTCTAGTTTGTTCTGCTTTCAATGCTGACTTCGACGGAGACCAGATGGCTGTTTACGTACCTCTTTTAGAAGAAGCTCAGAATGAGGCAAGAGAATTAATGGCAGCTAATAAAAACTTATTGAAGCCTCAGAATGGAGATCCGATTGTTCACCCAAGTAAGGATATGGTACTTGGATCTTACTGGATGACGAAAGATGTTGATGGAGAAAAAGGTGAAGGAAAATATTTTTCAAGTCCAAATACTGCTATCACTGCTTATGAATATGGTGTCGTTTCTCTTCGTGCAAAAATTAAAGTTATGTCAACTGATACTCTAAAATATAAAAAATTTGGGGGAGATATTTTTGATACAACAGTTGGAAAACTTCTTTTCAATAGTATTTTACCAAGTGATTTTCCTTATTTTGGTGATGAAATGACTTCAAAAAGAGTTTCTACTTTAGTGGATGAAATGATAGTTAACTATGGTATAGACAGAACACCAATAATTCTTGATGCTATTAAATCTTTTGGTTTTAAATATTCAACAATCTCTGGTACTACTTGGGGTTTTGATAATGTTAAGGTTCCAGTTGAAAAAGCTGGTATCATAGCTAATGGTAAAAAAGCTGAAGAACAAATAAAATCTCAATGGAGTGAAGGATTATTATCTGAAGAAGAAAAATATCAAAAAATTATTGAAATTTGGACTCAAGCTAAAAAAGAATTAGAAAAAGTTTTACCAAAAACTCTTGATAAAAATGGTTCAACGTTTGATTTATTTACTTCTGGAGCCAGAGGTACTGTTACAAGTTTGATTCAGATGACTGGAATGAAAGGATTAATTCAGAATAACCAGGGTAAGACATTAGAATTTCCAATTATTCCTTGTTATCAAGAAGGTCTTTCTCCAATTGAATACTTCGTTACAACTCACGGTGCTCGTAAGGGTGCATCCGATACTGCATTGAATACTGCAAAGGCTGGATACTTAACACGAAGATTGGTGGATGTTGCACAAGATGTAGTAGTTACAGAAGAAGATTGTAAAACAAAAGAAGGTAAAATAGTTAAAAAAGAAAATATTTCTGGAATAGAAATTTCACTTGCAAAAAATATCTCTGGTAGAATTTTAGCAGGTGATTTGAAAGATAAAGATGGAAAGGTAATTTACAAAAAAGGATTTTTAATTACAAAAGAAGAATCTAGAATTATTGAAGGAATAGGATTTGAAGAAGTCTTCGTTCGTTCTCCTTTGACTTGTAAAACTGTTCACGGTATTTGTCAGATGTGTTATGGATTGGATCTTGGAAGAAACCGTCTAGTCAACTTAGGTGAAGCTGTTGGAATTATTGCAGCTCAAGCTATCGGTGAACCTGGAACCCAGCTTACTCTTCGTACTTTCCACGCTGGAGGTGTAGCAGGAACAGATATTACTACTGGTTTGCCTCGTGTTGAAGAAATTTTTGAAAGACGTATTCCGAAAAATCCAGCTATCATTTCAGCAACTGATGGTGAAATTATTGAAATAAAAAATAAAGAATCAGCTAGTGGTGAAATTAGTACTAAAGAAAAAATAATAAAAGTTCTTTCAGATTCAAAGATGGATGGCCCGCTTCGCCAAGGCTCTAGCGAGGCGAGAAAAAATAATGAAATAGAGTATGTTGTTTCATTCCCTAGAAATGTAATAGTGAAGACTGGTAGTAAGGTTACAAAAGGTCAATTACTCACTGACGGTTCGGCTGACATTGCAGAAATATATAAATTAAGTAGTAAAGAGTTAGCTGAGGAATATATCATCAGAGAAATAAATAAAGTTTATGAATTACAAAGTGCTTCTATTTCAAGGAAGCATACTGAAATAATCATTCGTCAGATGTTTTCACGCAGACGCATAAAAGATGCCGGACAAACTAATTTTTCTGTTGGTGATATTGTAGAAAATACTGCTTTAATTGAAGAAAATATGAGAATAGAAAAAGAAGTTGGTGACGATATTTCTGCTCAAGCCAAAGGTGAAATTATAGTACTTGGTATTACTGAAGTATCTCTACGTACTAAGAGTTGGTTGTCAGCTGCTTCTTTCCAAAATACCAATAGAGTTTTGATTGAGAATGCTATCAAGGGTGGTACAGATTATCTAAGAGGACTAAAAGAAAATGTAATTATTGGACGCTTGATTCCAGCTGGAACAGGATTTAAGGGTGAAAAAATCATTCCTGACATAGAATAAGAATTAAAATAAGTTTTATTAGCTGGTAATACTTTTCTATAATAGTAGAAGAAGGGTATTATAAGAGTAAATTTGTTTTAAAAAAATGTTAAATTCACCAGTTCAAAAAATTAAGGAGAGATTGTCGGTTGAGGAAGTAATTTCTTCTTATATAAAAATAGAAAAGGTAGGCTCAAGTTTAAAAGCCAAGTGTCCTTTTCATAATGAGAAGACTCCTTCCTTTTTTATTTCAAACGATCGAGGTAATTACTATTGTTTCGGCTGTGGAGCAAAGGGTGATATTTTTACTTTTGTTGAAGAATTCGAAGGACTTGATTTTAAGGGAGCATTAAAGCTTTTAGCAGAAAGAGCTGGTGTACAACTCGAAAATTATAATTCTGAGAATGAAAGTGAAAAGGAAAAATTATATAGAATAATGGAAGAAGCTACTAAATTTTTTGAAAAAAATTTAGTAGCTAATGTTCCAGTTTTAAAATATTTAAAAGATAGAGGGTTGGAAGATAAAACTATTAAAGATTTTAGAATTGGTTTTATTAAAGCAGACTGGCGTGAACTATATAATTTTTTACAAAAAAATGGTTTTAAGGATTTGGAAATGGAAAAAGCTGGATTAGTTAAAAAAACTGAGAAAGGATATTACGATAGATTTCGTGGGAGAATAATGTTTCCGATTTCTGATTCAAGTGGAAGAATCATTGCTTTTTCTGGTAGGATTTTTGAAGATGATGGGAAGAGCGCAAAATATCTTAATAGTCCAGAAACTTCTATTTTTACTAAATCATCTGTATTGTATGGGTTAGATAAAGCAAAAGATTCAATTCGTAAAAATAATTTTTCAATTTTAGTCGAAGGACAATTTGATTTAATATTGTCACATCAAGCTGGATATAAAAATACAGTAGCAACCTCTGGAACAGCATTATCCGACTCTACTATTTCTAAAGAAAACGTTGTTTCAAATTTAGGATTGATTCGTAGGTTGTCAAAGAATTTAGTTTTAGCTTTTGACGCCGACAAAGCTGGATTCAATGCAGTAAATAGGGCGAGCAAGATAGCTTTGTCTTTTGGTATGGATGTAAAGGTAGCTCTGATGCCAGACAATATTGATCCAGCAGATTTAATTTCAAAAAATGGAGCTGATGCTTGGAAAATAGCAGTAAAAAACTCAAAGCATATTATAGAATTTCTTTTAGATAAGGTTTTGAAAGATTTTGCTAGTGATACTCGTAAGTCTGGTAGGGAAATAAAAGAGAAAGTTTTACCATATGTAGACATGCTAGAGAGTTCAATTGAAAAAGCTCATTTTTTAAAAAAAATAAGTGACCTATCTCAGATACCAGAGGTAGCTCTAAAGGAAGATTTATTAAAAATAGAAAAAGAATTTAAGTATGAAAAAGAAGAGATAGAAAAAGCAAAAGATAGTGAAAATAAAATATTCAAGAAAGATTACATAGAAAGAAGATTGTTGGGTATAATTCTTTGGCAAAAGAATATTACTAAACAAAGTGTTGATATATCTAAAGTAAGTAATGAATTAGTAAATATTTTAAAAACAACAGAAGAAGAGTTATTAGACAAAGCTAAAGACAATAAAGAAGATTTAATTTTTGAGGCAGAAGTTTTTTATGGAGGAGATGTAAAATTAGAAAAGGATGTTCTTGAATTACTTCATAATTTAAAAGAAGAATATTTAAATGAAGAATTATCTACACTGATGATGAAATTGCAAAAATTAAATGGAGAAGAGGAAATTGAGATTTTAAAAAGAATTAATGAAATTAATAAAGAAAAAGAAAAAATTAAAAATAGTCGATAATATTAAAATATATTTGTCCCATTGTGAATTCATCAAATTGGACATAATAAATAAAAATTATTAATTAAAATTTATAATAATATGAAAAAAGTAAAAAAAATAAAGAAAGAAAAAAAGGTTTCAGGAAAGAAAAAAGTTTCCGCCAAAGGCGGATCCACCCTTGGCGGAAAAAAAGCTATAAAGAAAGTTTTAAAAGTAAAAAAAATAAAGAAAGAAAAAAAGGTTATAAAAAATAAAAAAGTTTCCACTATTGGTGGAAAAAAAGTTGCTAAAAGGGTTATTGAAAAAAAGGTTTTAAAAACAAAAACAAAAGTTTTAACTAAAACACCCAAAAAATCATCAAGTAAATTATCATCTAGTGAGAAGAAAGCATTAGAATTAATACGTCTGTCTGATGAGCTTATCGCGAAGGGTAAAAAACGTGGATTTATTACTTATGATGAAATACTAAAGACTTTGCCTGACATTGAAAACAATATAATATTTTTAGATGAACTCTATGAAAAATTTTCAGTAGCTGGTATTGATGTTTTAGAGGGTGGAAATTTATTAAATTTAGATATTGATTTAACTAAAGATTTGAATAAGTCATCAATACATGACTCAATTCAGATGTATTTAAAGGAAATAGGGCAATATCCGCTTATATATGCTAGTGATGAAAAGGATTTAGCTAAAAGAATTGAAAAAGGGGATGAAGAAGCAAAAAATTTATTAGCTCGAGCAAACTTAAGATTAGTGGTTTCTATCGCAAAGAAATATGTTGGCCGTAGTGCTGATTTAACATTGCTTGATTTAATACAAGAGGGTAATTTAGGTTTATTTAAAGCAGTTGAAAAATTTGATTGGACTAAGGGATACAAATTTTCTACTTATGCAACGTGGTGGATTCGCCAATCAATTACTCGAGCATTAGCTGACCAATCTAGGACAATTCGTATTCCAGTTCATATGGTAGAAACTATTTCAAAATATAAACAGGCTTTTAGGAGACTCAGTCAAGATTTAGGGCGTGATCCATTGGCAGAAGAAATAGCAACTGAAATGGGCATAGATGTTGAGAAAATTCATGTAATTGAAAATATAAGCCAGGAAACTATTTCACTAGAACAACCAATTGGTAATGATGAGGATAAATCAACTTTAGAAAACTTTATTCCAGATGAAAAAATCTTAAGACCAGACCAGGAATCTTCTCGACGTATTTTATCTGATCAAATTAGAGAAGTTTTAGGAGAACTAAATCCAAAAGAAAGAAAAATTTTAGAAATGCGTTATGGCTTGGTAGATGGAATACAACACACCCTAGAAAGAGTTGGAGAAGAATTTGGTGTCACTCGTGAACGTATTCGTCAGATTGAAGCAAAGGTGCATGAAAAATTACGTCAACATGAAAAGATTGCACGATTGAAAAATTATTTTGACTAATAGGAGTATATATAAATTTATGAAAAAAATACTAATTTATATAGCTGTCTTTGTTGTTATAGCGGTGATTGTTGTTTTTCTTTTAAAAAATAAAAAGGTAGAAATTATAGAGAGTCCAGTGGCATCAAAAACGATTGATATGTGTTATCAATATTCCAAAGATACTTCGAGCGGTTTTTCTGATCGTGCTTGGTTAAAAATGAGTATAGTAGACGATAAAATCACTGGTGAATATCAAAATCTCCCAGCCCAAAAAGATAAAAAGATTGGGAAATTCAGAGGTTTAGTAGGACCAATGGATCCTAAAATTAGTGGTCGCATTGCTGATGTTTGGTGGGATTCATTGGCTGAGGGAATGAAAGTAAAAGAACAATTAAACATTGAGTTCGGTGAAGGTAGTGCCGTTGCATTGTTTGGTGAAATGGTAGATCGGGGAGATGGAGTTTATATATATAAAAATGTAACTAAGTTAACTCCTGGATTTCAGATGTCGCAAACAGATTGCGAAACATTAAATGATAGAATTATTGTTGAGAAATATATTCGGGATAATATTAAAATGATTGTACCTGAGAAGCCAGTTTTGGGTGGCTCTTGGTATATAACTTCCATAAATATAAATTCTTTTGAAAAAACTGGAACGATGGAGTATGAAGATGGTCATATCATGGGTAATAAAAATTTTAGTTATATTATAAATGGCAATGAAGTAAAAATTAATTTAATTTACTAAAAAGTTTTTAACCTTAAGGCTAGAGTTCAAGCACGAAGTAGTTTGTATTTTAGATCTCCTTCACCCCTTCAATGATAATACTTTTTTCTCCATCTCGGACTGAAATTTTACCAGAAAGAGCTATACATTTTTCAGCTACTAGTGTTTCGATAGATTGAGTAAAAAGTTTTGGAAATACAACTGCTTCAATAGAGTCAGTTAGATCCGCAATTCTCAAGAAAGCCATCCTTTCATTATTTTTAGTAATAACTTGTCTACAGTTTTCTATTATTCCTGCTATTACTATTGGCATACCATTTTTTCCTCCTTCTTTTATTTTTTTTATATTAATATCTCGTTTTTCTAATTTTTCTTTTAGCCTATCTAGTGGATGACCAGAAATATAAAGACCCAATAATTCTTTTTCCCAGAATAATTTTTCTGCTTGTGTGGCTGGAGAAGAATCTTGAAGTTTAAAACTAGGTAATTCAACAAGTGAAGTGCCACCAAAAAGGGAAGTCTGATTTGCTGATTGTTTTAGTCCTTCTTTATTATATATCAACATATTTTCTAGATTAAAAAGAAGTTGCCCTCTATCAGCCCATTCATCCATGCTACCTGATTTAATTAAAGCCTCCATCGATTTCTTGTTTAAGTTTTTGTGTTTTATTCTATCAAGAAAATCAGTTATTGATTTATATTTTCCATTTAATTTTCTCTCAGTAATTATGGCATCTCCAATTTCAGTACCAAGATTTTTAATAGTATAAAAACCAAAACGAATTTCTTTAGAGATAGAGGTTAAACCTCTATCTGTGGATAGAGGTTTAACCTCTATCTCGTTAGATGGAACTCTGATGACAGTAAAACCACCATAACTCTCGTTTATATTTGGTGGTAATACTGGAATATTCATATTCTTACACTCATTAATTATTTCAGAAATTTTTTCTACATTACCTGATTCAGCAGTTAAGATAGCTGTCATATATTCAACAGGATAATTAGCTTTCATATAGGCTGTCTGATAAGCTACTTTTCCATAACTTGCAGCATGGGCTTTGTTGAATCCATAAGCTTGGAAAGGTTCAAAAAGTTTCCATAGTTTTTCAGCAAAAGCTGGAGTTTGCCCATTATCAATAATACCCTTAGTAAATTTTTTATATTGTTTTGCCATTTCTTCTGGGATTTTTTTACCGACAGCTTTACGAAATTTATCAGCTTCTTCCCAGTTATAGCCAGCCATTTCTAGAGCACAAAAAAGTAAGTCATCTTGATAAACGATCAGACCATATGATTCTGTAAGAAATTTCTTCATTCTCGGATCTAAATATTTTATTAACTTTGGATTATGTTTTCGTTTTATATATTCTGGGATTGACTCCATTGGACCAGGGCGGTAAAGAGCAACCATTGCATTTATATCATGTATAGAAGTAGGCTGTAATTCTTTTAAATATTTAGTCATACCTGATCCGTTTAATTGGAAAAGACCTTCCGTCTGACCATTTGCTAATAGGGAAAAAGTTTTTTTGTCATCAAGTGGAATTTTTTCAATATTAATATCTATATTGTAAAATTTTTTTACCAATCTTATTGCATCTCCCAATATAGCCAAATTACGTATTCCAAGGAAATCAAATTTTAATAGACCGGCATCCTCGATGCTATACATATCATATTGAGTTATTATTTTTCCACCCTTTGGGTCAAATTGTACTGGAGTATATTCATATAGTGGCCTTGGTGCAATAACTACTCCTGCAGCATGGACAGAAATATGTCTTACACACCCTTCTAATTTTTTAGCTAGATTAATTATTTCTTTTGTATCTTTTTCTTTTTCATAAGCTTCTTTAAGTTCTGGTACTATCTTCATTGCATGATTTATCGTCATCGGAGTTCCTTGAGAACCCATTGGTATCATTTTTGAAATTCTATCTCCAATAGCATATGGATGAGCGAGAGCTCTAGCTACATCTCTTACGGCACCACGAGCCATCATTGTACCAAAGGTTCCTATCTGAGCTACTTTATCTTCACCGTATTTTTTCTTTGCATATTCGATCATGTCATCACGGCGATTGTCGGCTATGTCCATATCAATATCGGGTGGACTTGGACGATATGGATTTAAAAAACGTTCGAATGGAAGTTTGTATTCTATGGGATTTACAGTAGTAATACCGATTAAATAGGAAACCATCGATCCAGCAGCTGATCCTCTTGTCGTTGTTAAAATTCCAGCTGTTTTAGCAAAATTAATTAAGTCTGATGACACTAAAAAGTATTTAGAGTAACCTTTAGTTTTTATAATAGCCAGTTCATATTCTATTCTTTCTTTTATCTCAGTAGTTTCTTCTAGATCATGTTCTTTTATTCCGAGATAAGCTAGTTCAGTTAGTTTAGTATCAGGATCAGTTCCATCTTCAATCTGATAATCAGGAAAAACCCATTTACCAAGATCAAGTTCAACATTACACATATCTGCAACTTTAACTGTGTTTTCTACTGCCTCAGGAATTTCTTTAAAATTTTCAAAAGCTTTTTTCTCATTTATAAAAGAATAATCTTCTTCACCAAAAGAAAATTTATTTTCATCTTTTATGTCTGAATTTGTTTGAATAGCGAGGAGAGTCTCATGTGCTTTATTATCTTCTTCGCAAGGGTAGTGTGAGTCGACTGTGGCTACAAGTGGAATATTAAATTTTTTACTCATTTTTATTAAACCATTTCGCATATCCTCACTACCTTCCATGCTAGTATGTTTCATTATCTCTAAAAAGTAATTTTCTTTTCCAAAAATTTCTTGATATTCCTTTATTATACTTTCTGCTTTTTCTTCATCTTTATTAGCAAGAGCACGAGATAATTCTCCACCTGGACAACCTGAAAGACAAATAATTCCATTAGAATATTTTCGTAAAATCTCTTTATCCATTCTGGGTTTATAGTAATAACCTTCAAGATTAGAAATAGTTACAAGGTGAATTAAGTTTTTATAACCTTCTAAGTTTTTAGCTAGTAGAGTCAGATGATAGCGCTTATTATCTATTCCTGGTTCTTTGTCGAGCCTGCTTCTATTTGAAATATAAGCTTCGACCCCAATGATTGGTTTGATACCTTCTTTTTTTGCTAGTTTATAAAATTCAATAGTACCGTACATATTACCGTGATCAGTAATAGCCAGTGAGCTCATTTTATATTTTTTAGCTAAAGCAATTAAATTTTCAGTCTTCGAAAGCCCATCGAGAAGGGAATAGTGTGAATGAGTATGAAGATGTACAAATTTTGATGACATCTATAAAATATAACATATTTTTAAAAATTTTCTTTAAATAAGAGCATAAATTATTTATCTGAAAAGACCTTGACTTATTTTTTAAATAAGTGTATAATAACATCAAATTTGAAAA
>JBAYME010000010.1:0-21889 GCA_041663725.1 Minisyncoccota bacterium
AAAGATATAAAAATAGGAATAATTATGGGTTCCGATTCAGACTTAGAAGTAATGTCTGGGGCAGGGAAAATTCTTGAAGAATTTGGAGTTTCCTATGAAATGACAGTGGCTTCTGCTCACAGAGCACCAAATTTAGTGCATAAATACGTTACAGAGGCTCCTCTACGAGGAAATAAGGTGATAATAGCGGGTGCAGGCGGTTCTTTTCATCTAGCGGGTGTATTGGCAGCAATTAGCCCACTACCAGTAATTGCTATACCAATTAAAGCAAAATCTCTTGAAGGGTTAGATTCACTTCTTTCTGCTGTAAATATGCCACCTGGAATTCCAGTGGCAACTGTAGGAATTAATGCTGCTAAGAATGCAGGATTGCTTGCCATAGAAATGCTAGCAATTTCTGATAAAAGTTTAGAAAAGAAAATGCTTGCTTATAAAGTTAAAATGGAAGCAGACAATAAAGCTAAAGGTGAAAAATTACAAAAAATTGGTTATAAAAAATATTTACTTACCAGTAATGCAGGCGGGAATAAATAAAATGTCAGAAAAAACAAAGAAAAAGATTTATTCACAGGATGGGGTTGATGTTGTGGAGGAGGCTTCTTTTAGTAGTTTTGCAGGTTCTGTCTGTAGGGCTAGTTATAAAAATTCACCTTTCGTAAAAGTTTTTGATTTATCTGGCGGAAATTTTCGTGGACCTAGACCTTTTGTGTTTCAAAATTTACCAGAAGGATATTTTATCGAAGCTTCGACTGATGGTATCGGTACAAAGGGGATTATCATTGACGCAGCCAAGACTCATCATCTAGCCGCTTATGACATTATTGCTATGACCTCAAGTGACATTACTCGTTTTGGTGGAATCCCATTAGTATTTATAAATGTATTTGACATTAGCTCGGTTGGAAATGAAGGAGATGCTGTGAGTAAAATTTATAAAGGTGCTATTTCAGGGCTTGGAAAGGTTGCTAAAGAAAGTAAGCTGGTTGTATTAAAAGGTGAAACTGCTCAAATGGGTGATGCAATAGGTTCAGAAATTAAAGATTCAAAAACAAAAATTAATTGGTCAGGGACAATGATCGGTGCTTATCATAAAGATAAAATGATAACAGGTGAAAGTATCGCGCCTGGCCAAGTAATAATAGCTCTAAAAGAAAATGGTTTTCGTTCGAATGGAATAAGCTCTGTTCGAAAAGCACTAAAAGCTAAGTTTGGAAAAGAGTGGTGGAAAAATCCTAAAGCAAAAGAAAGCATAAAATTAGCAGCAACCCCTTCTGTTTTATATGATATTTTTATTAATACTTTACATGGTTGGTTCAATAAAGATTTTAAACCTGAAATAAAAATTCATTCGGTTGTTCATCTGTCTGGTGGAGCACTTAGAGAAAAATTAGCTAATGATATTTTATTTTCACGAGGACTTTCTGCTGAGCTTAATAATTTGTGGGAAATACCTAAAATTATGAAAGAGTGTGCAGAATGGAGAAAAATTAATGATAGTGAATTTTACGAAGTCTGGCATGGTGGGCAGGGGATGTTACTTATAGTCGATGAAAAAGACGCAGATTATTGTATTAAGAGAGCATCGAATTTTTCAATCAAGGCTAGGGTTGTTGGTAGGGTAACAAAAGAAAAAGATCCTCAAGTTTTAATTAGTTCGAAATTAAATAAAGGAAATAAAATTATTTATAAATATAATAAAAAATAATATGAAAGTAGAAATAATTAAAGAACATATCAATGACGTATTAAGGGAAACAGATTTTAAAAATTTAGGAGAAAAAAAGATCGGCAAGGTGCGAGATGTTTATATAATGCCTGATAAAATTGTTTTAGTTTCGACTGATCGGCATTCTTCTTTTGATAGAATCATTGCTTATATTCCTTTTAAAGGAGAAGTACTTAATCAAATCAGTGCTTTTTGGTTTGAAAATACGAAAGATATTATTCCCAATCATGTAATTAGTATTCCAGATCCAAATGTTTTGGTGGCCAAAAAATGTACACCCTTACCGATTGAAGCTATTGTTCGTGGTTATATTACTGGTGTTACTTCTACTTCACTTTGGACACATTATAAAGATGGTAAAAGAGATTTTGGTAATTTTGTTTTACCAGAAGGAATGAAAAAGAATGAAAAATTACCTCTACCTGTTTTTACACCGTCCACAAAATTTGAAGAACATGATAGAACTTTATCGCCACAAGAAATTGTTGCGGAGGGTTTAATGACAAAAGAATTAGTTGATCGAGTTGAACAAAAAGCCAAAGAACTTTTTGTACGTGGACAAGAAATTGCTTTATCTCATGGATTAATTTTAGTAGATACAAAATATGAATTTGGATTAGATGAGAATGGGGAATTAATTTTAATTGATGAAATTCATACACCTGATTCTTCACGTTATTGGAAGGCAGAAAGTTACGATGAGAGATTTAATAAAGGTGAAGATCCAGAATATTTTGATAAAGAATTTTTACGAATTTGGTTTAAAGATAACTGCGATCCATATAAGGATGAAGTTTTGCCAGATGCCCCAGTGGAATTAGTGGCTGAACTTTCAAGACGTTATATTGAAATTTATGAAACAATTACAGGTAAACCATTTGAACATGATTTTAATACACCTCTCTTAGAGCGAATTACAAAAAATTTAGAAAAAATATAATGCAAAACATAAACCCATTAGATGGAAGATATTATGAAAAAACTAGAGCTTTAGTTCCATTTTTTTCGGAGTTGGCTCTCATGAAATATCGAGTGATGACGGAAGTTAAATATTTAATAGCCTTATCAATTTCTGGTAAAACTAATTTGAGAAAGTTTAACCAAGATGAAATAAAGATTTTAGAAAATTTATATGAAAAATTTAATGATATTTCCTATCAAAAAATAAAAGACTCAGAAGCAATTACTAACCATGACGTTAAAGCAGTTGAATATTTTATAAAAGATAAACTTTCTAAAACTTCTCTTAAGGATAGTATTGAATGGGTGCACTTTGCTCTAACTTCTGAAGATATAAATAATATTGCTTACGCTTTAATATTATCTGATTCATTAGAAAAAGTAATGGTCCCAGAAATTAATAAAATAATTTTTGAACTAAATAGTCTGGTAAAAAAATATAAAGATTTACCAATGCTTGCTCGGACACATGGGCAACCAGCCTCACCAACGACTTTTGGAAAAGAAATGAAGGTTTTTGCTCATAGGGTTGATAGAGGATTAAACCATTTATTTGGACAGAAAATTTTAGTTAAATTAAATGGTGCTTCTGGAAATTATAATGCTCACATAGCTGCCTATCCAAAAGTTGATTGGTTAAAATTTGGAGAAAATTTTGTGAATAGTTTAAATAAAAACCCTTCGAGTCCCTCAGGGCAAGCTCGTCAAATTAAATTAGAACTTAATTATTTTACTACTCAAATTGAACCACATGATTCGTATATTGAAATTTTTGATAGATTAAAACGAATAAATAATATGTTGATAGATTTTAATCAAGATATGTGGAGATATATTTCAGATGGATGGGTGACACAAAAACCCAAAAAAGGAGAAGTTGGCTCTTCGACTATGCCGCACAAAATAAATCCAATTGATTTTGAAAATAGTGAAGGTAATTTAGGCTTAGCCAATGCTTTATTTGAATTCTTTGCTCGCAAACTACCAATTTCAAGATTACAAAGAGACTTATCTGATTCCACTGTGGAACGTTCGTTCGGTACAGCTTTCGGTCATTCTTTCTTAGCTTATGCTTCTTTATTAAAAGGACTTAGTAAAATTTCAGTAAATGAGAATAAAATTAAGGAAGATCTATTATCTCATCCAGAAGTTATCGCTGAAGCAATACAAACAGTCTTACGTAGAGAAAATTATCCTATTCCCTATGAGGCATTGAAAGAATTAACTCGAGGTAAAGAAATTACAATTGTAGATTTTGCTAATTTTATAGATAGTTTAAAAATTTCTTCTAAAATTAAAACAGAATTAAAAAAATTTAGCCCACTTACTTATATAGGATTGGCTAGTAAAATTGCATCTAAATAAAAATATAAAATAAGTTTAGGATTTTTTTGCCACATTTAAAACATTTCTCAATAGAATAGCTACTGTCACAGGCCCAACACCACCTGGCACAGGAGAGACATAGCTGGCTATTCCTTTTACTGACTCTAGGTCCACGTCGCCAACAATTGAACCATTTGATTCAGAAGTACCAGCATCAATTACTATTGCTCCGTTTTTTATCATTTGACCAGTGATAAATTTTCCATTACCCATTCCAGAAATTATAACATCGGCTTCTTTTATAATTTGCTCTTTGTTTTCAGTTTTACTTCTAATTGTTTCAATATTTAATCCTCGAGAACGGAGTAGGTGAGCAACCGGCTTTCCAACTAAGTCTCCTTGTCCTAAAATTACTATTTTTTTATTAGATAAGTCTAATTTTACAGAATCTAATATTTCAATACAGGCTAAAGCTGTAGGGAAGCCAATCGGATTCTCATTATTGTAAAATTTTTCACTAGCTATGGCACCTAAGCAATCTACATCTAAATTTGGATCAACTGAATCTAAGATAATTTTTTTATCAAATTTTTTAGGTAGAGGTATTTGTACAATAATTCCACAAATATTTGGAACATTACTTAAGTTTTTTACATTTTCAGATAATTCTTCAATTGAAATTGTTTCTGGAAAATTAGCTCGATGAAATTTAATACCAATACTTTCGGCTTTTTTAGCTTTCATTTCTACATATTGAGTTGAAACTGGATCATCCCCAACTAAAACATCACAAAAAACTGGCTGAAAAGGCAGGGAAGATACTTCTTCTTTTGTTTTAACTAAAATATCCCTTCCTATTTGCCTTCCGTCAATAATAATTGTCATTATTTATTTATTTTAGCATCCCATGCAAAAATTACAAAGTAACATTTATTTGTAATATTTTTAGTCAATCTTTGTGCAGATCAATTATTTTTAATTAAAATAATTTTACTAAATAAATTAAGCTGATTAATATAATTTGTAAAATTATATTAATCAAAATTAGTGTAATAGCAAACAATCCAAGACTAGTGAAAAAAGGCCAGGGGATAAAGATGAGTAGAACCATTAGAACCCAAACATTTTTTAGGTCTCGTATTGATGGTCCGATCATGGCACCTGTATTTAATAATAAAAATAAAATAATTAAATTTCTCCATTCAAAAATATTAATCTGCTTTAGAAAGCTTAATAGATCTGGTAAAAAAAGTTTATAATTAGAAAAAGAGGGAAGTATATACTCATTTATCAAAAAATATTTATTTAAAAAATATAAAAGTGCTAATCCACCTAACATTGGAGCAATAGAAATTAATAAATTACCAATGATTGGTAATTTAGGTTTAGTATAGGATACACGTGGTTGTGCAGCAAATACTTTATATTCACTGACTCTTGCTCCAACTAGAATACAAACTAAAGCATGAGAGCTTTCATGCACAAAAGCACCAAAATAATACAATAGGTGATTAATTTTATAATTTAAAAAACGCCAATTGAGCCAATTGGAAAGATAGCCCAATAAGCTAATAATTATGATTAAAATTCCAATTGTGGGATCTTGCATTTATTTTAAGTCTTAACCTTGCTTTTTAAGCCAGGCAATCATTTTATTGAGAGTAGAATAGCCAACTCCTCCATCTGCACTTAGTCCTTGGTCTTTTTGAAATGCAATTACTAATTTTCTTGTACCGTCTCCAAAATCATTATCAACCCTGTTTGATGTTTTGTTGTAAACATTTAAGAATTTTTGCACAGTACCAACCTTACTACCAACATTTTTAAATTCTAAGACGACTCTATCGTCTGCTAATTTTTGTAATTCATTTATTAGGGTTTGATTTTTATAAGTATTTGTTGTAGTTGTATTTGTAGTGCTAGTTGTATTTGTAGTGCTAGTTGTAGTTGGCTTGGGTGCTGGCTCTTCTATCGCTATGGGTGCTATTTCTTCATCTTTTACCTCAAAATTAGCTAATTGATCTGTAAGATCTTCCACTTCTTTTTTTAAATCTTTATTTTCTTTTTCTAGTTCATTAATTTTTTCACTTGCCTGGAATTCGGTTCCAGATTGCATTGTATTGACAGCCCAATAACCTAAAAATCCTACCAAGGCTAAGGCTACAATAGTAAGTAAAATAAGCTTTAATTTATCCATATATATATTATACTAAAAATTTAGATAATAACAAAATTTAGATAGAACTATTTTTCATCTATTGCACTTCTTAAAATAGACATAATTTTAGCATTTACTACTTCTGGGTCCAATGTCTTTCTTAAATTATTTATTTGTTTTGGTAGTATTTGTTGGCCACAAAGTTTCTTTACTCTTTCTGCAACTTCTTTTGTGTTATCGAATGACATAACCATACTACTTAGACCTGAGGTTTTTAAAATATCTGCACATCCCATATTTTCACTTACGAGTACAGGTACACCCATACATACTGCCTCCATGGGCACATTACCAAAGGTTTCAAATAATGAAGGACAAATAATTAAACCTTGAGATGAATAAAATTTTAATAATTCATCATGGGTCATGGATGTAAACCTATTGATGGTTTTTGGCATATTTTTTATTTTAGAACTGCCAGTAATAAAAGAAGCTTCATGTTCCCATCCTTCTTTTTTTAATACTTTATGGACATTAAAAAAACTTCTAAAGTTTTTGATTTTATCCCACCTGCCAACTGCGGCTATTCTTCTTTCTGCACTAGTAAAGATAATTTCTTTTTCTGGAATTTTGAAAGAGTTTGGTACAATAAATGAGTTTTTTATTTCTTTTTTTATTATTTCTTTTTCTACAACTTCTAAGCATAGTCGTGATGGAAAAATAAAATGACTTACTCTTTTTTGGAATGATTTTTCTATCTCATTAAAAAATTTTTTAGCTTTCGGCTTGAAGCTTTCAGTTTCTTTTGTATATACTCCAGCATATCTCAAAACTATTGGAATTTTTAATTCATAAGCAGCGATAGACATAATCCATGGAATATAATATGTTCCATTAAGAAATACTACATCTGGGCGTTCTTTTTTGAAAATATCTTTAATTATATTAATTATTGGCCTGTATTTTTTTTCTAGACTTTTTAAATTTTTAGAAGATTTTATTGCTTTACCAATTGGAATATCATGAATATTAATAATATGATGATTAAATAGGTTTGTTGAGAAATGTTGAAATATTGTTGGACCCAACATATATCTTCTTGAGTTTAATTCAATGCCAATTATTTCTTCTTTTTTTTCATCAAGTGAATTTATAAAGTTTACATTTGACCTAGATATGCCACCAATATATTCTCTCGCTACGTTTGTTGCTATTTTCATGTTTTTATATTAACATTTTTTTATATTTTTGTAAATAGAATTAGCTCACATAGCTTAAATTTATTGTTTATTTTGGTATTTTTTAGTCTAAATTTTAATTTTTTGATATAATAAAAATATGAAAAACATATATTTAACCTCTACTTTTACTAATAAATGGAACGTAGAATTTAATAAAAAGATTGGTGAAGCACTTGAAAAAAGTGGAATAACTTGTTATTTACCACATCGTGATACTAATCAGAAGGGGTCTGATGTTGAAATGTTTAATCAAGATATTCATGCAATTAAGGATTCATCAATGATATTAGCTGTTGCTCTCAATGAAAGTCCTAATTTTGGAGCTGAGATTGGCTATGCCTATGGCATAGGGAAAAGCATTATTGCTATTACCGATAAAAATCATAGTATTCCATTAATTTGCAGTGGTATTATGACAGAAGTTTTACGTTTTGAAAGTTTGGATTCAATAGAAGAGTATGTTGATATATTGGTTGAAAAGATAAAATATTATTTAAATAAATAATTTATATTTTTAAATAAATTCTTATTGTTATTCCGTTTTATATTATTTATATAAAAAATTTATATCTTTTTAAGATTTAGCTAAAATACATTGCAGGATGGGGCCCAGCCCTTTTTTCGTTTTTGATGAACAGGGGAAGAGTGGATATTCGCCTGTGATTTTTTTTATTTCAATTAAATTGTGATGAAAATTAGATTGATTTACTTTGTCTATTTTACTAAGTACTATAATAAAATCTTTTTTGTGTTTTTCTAATTCTTCGAATACTGCAATGTCCTGCTCTGTCATGCCTACTTTTGCATCTATAATCAGTACAATTTTTTTCTGATTAAAATTAGGGTTGAATATGTATTTTGTAATTAGGTCACCAATTTTTTGCTTTCCTAATCCAGAAACACGAGTAAAGCCATATCCTGGTAAATCTACAAAATATGTAGATTTGTTTATTAAGAATACGTTTATCTCTTGAGTACTACCAGGGAAGTTGCTTTCTCGAGAGATTTTACTATTAGTCAATCCATTTATTAAACTTGATTTTCCAACATTGGAACGACCAAGAAAAGCAACTTGTGGAATTCCATCACTAAAAATCTGGTCTTCACCAACGACGCCTTTTATAAATTTAGCAGATGTTATTTTCATATTTTTATTATAGCACTTCCTCGTTATCGTTCGTCAGTGTTTTTGTCACAAAAGAAAAAGACACGAGCCAAAGGTACTGAGGAGCTTTACTGCGAAGGGCTGGGAGACTTGGACTCGAATAAGATAACATCCTCCTGCCCGCCCGCCTTTGGCGGGAGGGCCTATTGTCTATTTTTCTTTACAAAGCTGGGAGACTTGGACTCGAACCAAGATAACGTCCTCCAGAGGGACGTGTCCTACCATTAGACGATCTCCCAGCTTTGAAAATAAAAATAAAGACAATTTCTTGCAGAACCGGATGAAAAGTAAAGCAGTTTACTTTTCATTTCCACCATTAGACCTGTCTGCACAGGCAGGCGATCTCCCAATGGATGCTTATACAATAATACAAAAACACTTTTTTATCAATTAATCTAAAGATATATTTATGCTATAATTTGTCTATGAATAATAAAAAAATAAAGATTTTTATTGTAATAATTTTTGTAGTTTTAGTTGCGGCTCTTGTTTTGTCTTATCAAAAAAGTGGTAATTTGTCTAATAAATATAAAATTTTTGCTACTTGTTTGAAGGATAAAGGTGCTGTTTTTTATGGTGCTTCATGGTGTCCACATTGTAATGACCAAAAAGCGTTATTTGGTTCTATTAAAAAATCTTTACCATACATAGAATGTTCATCTGACGACGAAAGCGGACAAGCTCAAATTTGTAAAGATAAAAAAATTGAAAGTTATCCAACTTGGATATTTAATAATGAAATAAAATTAACAGAAGTAGATGAACCTCTTGTATGTGAAAAACAGCCAGGCAAAGAAGGAGAAGATGAATTTTGTGAAAAAATTAGTTCTAATTATGGAAAAGTTTGGTTATTTTCCAGAAAATTAATTTATAGTGAAAATAATCCACTTAAAGAAGGGGATATGTGGATATTTAATTCTGGCTCTCAATACCGTGGTAAATTAAGCCTAGAAGAGTTAGCAGGGCAGACTGGTTGTCTTTTGCCTCAATAAATAAATTATCTTCTTTCTCTCCAGTCATATTCATCACTATCATCTTTAGTTTTTTCCTTTTCTTCATTTTCTAATAGGACTTCACAATTAGCACACATGTCACCATATTGGCGAAGGCCACATGCTGGACAAACCTTGTCATCTCTTTTTTCTTCAATTATTTCTTCTTCATCGTACATAATTTACACATTATAGTATATTTTTTATACTGAGAAAAGTATTAAAAATATGGTATTTATGTGTTATACTATATAAGTGAGTATTATAAGTTAAATTAGGTTTTAGGTTATATGTTTTAGTGTTTCACTAACTTATATTCTAAAAACTATCAATAATTATATGGAGTTAAAAGGTTTGTGTATGAAGTGTAGAAATGCAGAAAATAAGCCAACTATGCAAGTTATGAAAGATGTAAAAGTGGAAGAAAAGAATAATCGATTCTCCGCTAAGGGGCAGTGTTCTGTTTGTGGAGGAAATATGTTTAAATTTCTATCCAAGGCTGATGCAGAGGCAATGAAATAAAAAATAGAATAAGTAGATTATTATTAAATAATATATAAATATAAATATAAATATAAATTATGGATGAAGAAAAAAAAGTAGAAGAAGAAGTAGTAGTCAAAGAAAACTGCTCTTGTGGTTCTAATAAGAAAACTGAAGATTGCTGTGGAAAAGAAGAAAAAGAAGAAGGCAAGTGTGGTTCATGCTGTGGTTGTGGCACAGAATAATAGTTTTTTAATAAAAGCGTCGCTAATAAGCGGCGTTTTTATGTTAAAATAAACGAAATGGATAATATACCATCAAAAAAAATAATTTGGGCACAAATTCTTTTAATTTTTGTTTTACCAATTTTCCTTTTATATTTTAAAATAGTACCAAGCAATTGGCGGATTATTTTATTGGTACTCAGCTCTCTTTTTATTTATGGAATCATAAGACATGAACATTGGAGTTACGAAGAAATGGGAATTAGGCATGACAATATTAAAAGAGCTTTGCCTTTTTACCTACTTCTTATAGTTATCGGACTTCTAAGCCTTTTTATAATTGATAGCAAAATAAATTTGCCAGATATTGATACAAAAATATTTTTTATTAAAACATTTATTTTCTTTTTACCAATTTCTTTTTTTCAGGAATTTATCTTTAGGTCTTTTTTGATTCCTAGGTTAAGAAAACTTTTTAATAATAATTATTCTATTATTTTTTTAAATACGATTCTGTTTGTTTTTATGCATATTATTTATTCCAATTGGATTATAATATTACCATTACTTTTTGTTTCAGGAATTTTATTTGCTTGGATATATTTGAAACATCCAAACTTAATTCTAATTTCTATTACTCACTCCGTACTAAACCTCACCGCAATGCTATTGGGATTTTTTATCTTAAGTTAGAAGCCAAAAATTATATTTAAAATTCTCTTAAACCAATTTATTTTTTTTGTTGTAATTTTAGGTTCAGGTAAATCTTCTGTTTTTATTTCTTCTTTTTCTATAGTTTTAGTGTATTTTTCTAATTCTTTAGAAAATTTAGCCTGATGAGATGTGCTAATTGTTTTTTGTAGTAGAGGGTTAATAGTAGTATTTGTCGTTCCTACCACTTTATTTGAGAGAGATGGTTTTTCGAATTTTTGCATTATTTCAGTCCAAGTTTTATTTGATGATGACGTTACAGAATAAGCAGTTTGCCAAATTCTATTTTCAATATTTTCTTCCTCTATCCCTCCATCAGTATCTTGGTTTAATGCTAGATAGTCAAATGGTGTATTGTAGTTATTCACCCAATCAGTTGGTTCTTCGCCAAGTGCTAAAATACCTTGCATGGCCCATGTTGTTGAAGAAATATTATCCCACCCACCGTCATTTTTTTGATTTTCTTTTAGATAATTTTTTGCTTTATTTAAGGATTCTTTTATTTTACTATTTTCAATAAAAATAGATAACGCTTCTATTCCAGCACTAGTCAAATCCACGCTATTATCCCAAGATCCATCTTCTTTTTGTTTTAAGAGTAAAAAGTTAATAGTTTCAGTAATTATTTTTTCATCCATTTCAAAATCAGCATTTTGTAAAACAATTAAAGCAAAAATATCATCATTATCCATGTTTTTATCACCAAATTGTGTTCCATCAAAAGAGTCAGTTATTTTTTTAATATAGTTTTCACCATTAGTATTATACGGATTTAAATTAAGAGACATTAAGGACATTGCCCGTCTTTCGTAATCAGTTAATAATGTTCCAGTTAGTTTATTTTTTAATAGATAGTTAGTTATTTTTTCTAAACTAGTTTTAGATATTTCAGGATTTGTTGATAATGCTATGGCTACCCAATCAGTGTATAATTCTTGCCCAAATGATCCATCCTCTTTTTGTTGAGAAATTAAAAAGTTTATTGCTTTTTCTATATCAAAAACTTTTTTAAATTCAGGTATTGAAATATAACTTCCACCACTTGTGCGTGTTATTTCTGGTGCAAGATTAATATTTAATGTTTCAGTTGGAAAATAATAATCTTCTTTTATTCCAACATCATAGGAACCAGCTGGTATTGATGAAAAAGTAGCTTCACCATTTTCATTTACTTCCATAGTTTGTATTTCAAGTGGTGACCATGGATTATTTGGGTCAGGTTGTGTTAATCCAATTGTAACACCAGTAAGTATTCCCCAGCTATTATTTTGATAAACATAGTCTTTTGCATATACAGTTAATTCTTCATCTGTATTTATAGAATTAGAATTTAAAATAATTTTATGTTGTTGGCTAAAGTATATATATATTTCCTCATTTCCATGTAATATTTTTTTATCTATGCCAATTCCTGGGGCAGTATCATTCACTACATACTGCCAGTTGTCACAAGCACTATTTATACATTTTAAATAAAAAGAATTCATTGAATCATAGTATTGTAAGTCAGTAATTTCGAAATTATCGCTAGAAATATCTGCTTTATTAAGTATTGCCAGTACACTATTTGAATTCAACGAATGTCCATTAATTTCCGTCATTCCATCAGGTTCTAGTTCAATAGGGCTATTAAATATAATAGAATCTCCATCCCTAATGGTCAGATTTACATTTAATATTGGCTCAGGTTCTATTTCAGTTTCTACAACAGGGTCAGTACATATATTTTCAACTAAAGTTTGTGGTGGAATACATTCTATTGGTGGCACGGGTTCATCTTCTGCTCTGGTGATATGTGGTATTCCAATTATTGCAATGGCTAAGACAAGTGATATTTGTAAAAACTTTTTAATATGTTTCATATTTCCAGGAGACGATGTCTCCGTTATTAATTTTATAATTCGACACACCTATTTCGGCTTTTTTATCATTTACATAATAAATCCAATATTTTTCTCCATTTTTTATATTATTTATTTCTTCAATAAATTTACCCATACCACTATAATTTTTATCTTTAAAAGTTATTTCACCTTCATTTTGAAGCTCGGTCATTAAATCATAAACACTTATTTCTTCTTTAATTTCAATTTCATATTTTGTATCGTTTATGAAAAGGGTAGTTACCCCTGAGGTCTTGCTTATGAGCTTATTTTTATCTAAAGGGTAGGTGTTTTCTTCCTGCCCCTCTCCTTGGTAAGAAGAGGGGTCAGTGGTAAGGTTCTTTGATTTTAAATCATTGTTCGGTTGTTTATAAGCATAAATTAATATTGAACAAATAATCAGTAAAAATATTATTAAAATTAATTTTTTTGTTTTTTGTTTTTTTGTCATATTATTAATTGTCCCCGCATAGTATTGTGCCAAGTGGAATAAATTAAAAAAATCCTGCCGATGCAGAATTTTATGGTCTTACGTTTAAATAAAATAAGATATATCCTGCTCGGGACTTGTAAAATGATTGATAATCGGACTTGTTCCCTCGACTAAGCTCGGGACTTACCGTAGCGGCACTGTACTGGAATTCCTGCCTGCGTAGGCGGGTCACCAGTTTCCTCAATCATTTTGTTAAATTTTTAAGCGAACTCTTTTATTCTATTCTTTTTAAAACATATGTCAAATTATGAATAATATCAAACTCTTCTCGGTGTATCTTTTTTAGAGTCTGTTATAATAAAAGACAAAGATACTTTTATGAATGGTCTGGCCGGGGGGTGGGGCCCCGGAGAACCGAGGACCTGAATAAAAGTAACTTTGTCTTTTGTTGTATGAAAACAAACAAAACAAAAATAATGGTTTTCGGAACTTTTGATGGGGTGCATCTGGGGCATTTAAATTTTTTTAAACAAGCGAGGGGTTTGACTAAAACCCCTTTTTTGATTATTTCTATTGCTCGTGATGTTAATGTGGAAAAAATAAAAGGGGAGAAACCAGAATTTAGAGAGGCTAAAAGAATAAAATTAGTAAAAGAAACTAAATTAGCAGATAAGGTAATCTTAGCTAGTAAGGATAAATATTTATCTCATATTCTAAAAGAAAAACCAGATATTATTGCGCTTGGTTATGATCAAAAAGATTATGTTAAAGAACTTAAAAAAGATTTAAAGAGTAAAGATATTAAAATAAAAATTGTCCGCCTAAAATCATACAAAAAACATATTTACAAAAACCACTTACTAAAAGGAAAAAATAAATAATATATTTATTTTACGTCTTTTATTTTTATTGTTATAAATAAACCAAAAAGTAGTATAGCACCCAATATATAAAACATATATTCAAAAGAAGGAATTAAAAGTAAAATTGGAACAGCTAAAAGTGGAGCAATAATATATGCTAGTGGATTATTGTTTCTAAAAAAGCTTATTTCATTTGCGTCCACTTCTTTTACTATTTTAAAGAAGTAGACCTCACTCATTATTTCAATAATTGCAGCTCCAACCCTAGTACCAAATAAAATTAATGCCCATGTCCATATATTGTTACTTTTTGTTAATGGGATTAGGATAGTAAAAATTATAATTACTAAAAAACCAATAATTAACATTTTTTTCTCACCAGTTTTGTCAGATAGCTTTCCAAGTGGGTAATCTAAAAGAATAAAAGGAATAAGCATTATAGAAAATATAAAACCAATTTGTTTCCAGTCAAAATGCATATATTCATTTAGATATATCGGTGTATATATAACCATCCAAGCATAAAAAAATTTTAAAATAAAATTAATTAAGTAAACCTTCGATATACGTTTTTTTTGTAGAAAAGATTTTATAGTTTTTTTTATTGCAATGTTTTTATATTCTGGATCTTTAAAGTCATGTATTAAAAAAATAAAAACTGTAATTAAAAAAATTATAAAAAAAGAGGCAAATAAATAAATTCCCTTGAATGAACTTTTGGAAATAATTGAACTAGAAATCGTTTGAGCTATGACCCAAGCAAGATTAATTATTGTTAAGTAAATACCGCGAAATTTACCAGTGGATTTATCTTTGGAAAAGTGTTCTATAAAAACATCCAAAGAAGTAATAATCAAGTTCGAGGATGTAAAATATATTACAAAAGATATTATTGCTACAATTTTATTGTTGGTAAAAGCTAAGCTAATTAAAGATAAGAATATTAAAATACTAAAGAATATAGAAGTTTTTTTATTACCTATATGGCTTAAAAGTTTTGGTATGTTTAAAAATCCCCAGATTGTAATTATTGAAGCAATTATATAGATTAATCCAACATAATCTTTATTAACAAAGGTTTTTAGAAAACTAGAATTAATATAAGAAGTCAGTGCTATGGGTATTGCAAACAGAAAACCAGCTAAATATATTATTTTTATGTTTTTAAGCATGATTTTTTAAACACTTAAAATTACTGGAATAATTAAAGGTCTTTTGGCTGTTTTTTGGTATAAAAATTTTGAGACTGTTTCACCTAAGCTATTTTTAATTTGATCAAAATCAAATTGCCTTCCATCTGAATTGGTATTTTGTACCGGGTTTATTTTTGCTGTTCCGTCTTCTATAGTTTTTTTAATAATTATTCTTACTTGACGTAATAATTCTTGATTTTCTTTTAGATAAACAAATCCACGAGAAATTAAATCCGGAGATTTTTTTAATTTTCCAGTATTTTGATCAACTAATGCAATAATTACAAACATTCCATCTTGAGCGAGCATTTGTCGATCTCTTATAACTACATCCTGAATATCACTTACAGCTAAACCATCTACCATCATAGGGGAGGATGGAGCTTTTTCTTTACGTAATTCAATTTTTTCTCCATCAGCAGAAATTTCAATAACAGAACCATTGTCTGGGACTACAATATTTTGCTCAGACATTCCATTTTCTAAAGCAAGCTCTTTATGTAATTCAAGCATAAAGTGATTACCATGAATTGGTATAAAAAATTTTGGATGAGTTTTTTTATGCAGCCAACGAATATCTTCTTTATTTCCATGTCCTGTAGCGTGCACAAAATCTTCTCCTGGTGTTCTGTAACTAATTATTTTCACACCCTGACGTGAGAGATTGTCTTTTATCCTTTGAACTTTAACCTCATTACCTGGGACGATAGAAGAGGAAAGAACAATAGTATCTCCTTTCTTTATTGCAAATTTCATATTTGATTTATTGGCTGCTCGACTAAGGGCTGAAAATTCTTCACCCTGTGCACCTGTCATTAAAATTATCATTTTATTTGGTGGGTAATTGTTGGCTTCTTCTATTGGTATAATAGTTCCTTTTTTAGGTTTAAAAAAATTTGCTTCTATTGCCACATCCATATTTGTTTTCATTGAGCGTCCATCTATGGCAACTTTTTTACCAAGAGCTTCAGCTACTTTTATAATATGAACTAACCGAGTAATAGATGAAGAAAAAGCAGCAATAATTATTCTTCCATTTACTTTTTTGATTAAGTTTTCTAGGCCTTGATGGACCCTTAGTTCAGGCAATGAAAATCCTTCATTTTCTATGTTTGTAGAATCAGTCATCAAAAGAAGAACTTTTGCTTTATCAAAAATAGAATATTCCTCCTCTTCTTCTTTACTTACAACGCCATCAATTTGGTCCAACTTATAGTCTCCAGGAGTAACAATCCAACCTTTATCTGTTTCAACAATAATACCCATTGAATCAGGAATTGTGTGGGTGACACCAAAGAATCTAACTTTAATTTTTCCACACATAACCATTCCATTTTTTTCAACAACTTCAACCTTTAATGGTGGTAGGTGTGGAAATTCTGCTTGCCTTTTTTTCATTAAAAGAACAGATATGTTTCTGGAATATACTGGTGGATTCCCAATACGAGAAAGAACAATTGGTACACCTCCAATATGGTCTAGGTGTCCATGTGTTATAAATAGGGCCCTTATCTTGTCTTTATGTTCTTCTAAGTATGTTGTATTTGGTATAACATAATCAACACCTGGAGTTTCTTCATTTGAAAAGTGCATTCCAGCATCAATTAAAATAATATCATTACCTATTTCTATCGCGGTCATATTTTTACCAATTTCTTCTACTCCACCAAGTGGAATAATTCTTATTTTTCCTTCTTCAATTGTAGGAACTTTATTTTCTTTTGAATCCTGATATTGATTTCTAGAACTACCAAAACGAGGCTTGTTTCTATTTTGCCCTTTACCAAATTTAGAATATTGATAAGTCGAACTTTTTTGTTTTCTTTTTATATCTAATTTTCCTTCTACATTTTTATTATTGTTCTGGTGAATAGGCTTGTTTTGGTTGGTATCATGAAGAATACCGCTATTTAATTTAGTAGGGTCAATACTAATGGCACTGAAAGGTAGTCTAGTTTTTTTTCTCATTTTGTTTTTTATTATTAAAATTTTTAAATTAGTTTTTTATAAATTACTTGAAGATGGGGTATTTGTTTTATTTAGAAAAAATTTTCCAAACATTTTCAGTTTCAGAATACCATAGGTAAGAGTTTAAAAATCTATCTGACGATGATGTTATATGATCCATAGAAACACCTTTTAGATTTTTAGATATTACATAAATAAAATTTGGGCTATATAAAAAGATAGCTGGCATATCTTTATTTATTTCATTTTCAAATTGAGCATATTTTTCGATTCTTGATTTTTCGTCTATCGTAATAGAAGCATCTTCTAAAATTTTATCTACTTTTGGGTTGGTATACATTGATACATTTAATCCAGGATCTTTCCTTTGGGAAGAATGCCAAAAAGCAAATAAATCAGACTCATGGTTGATGATTTGTCCAAAGAGTAGGGCATCATATTTGCGTGGACGAATAACTGATTGGTTTAAATTACCAATTTCAAAAGTTTTTACTTCAACATTTATTCCGATTAATTCTAGATCTTTTTTTATTAATTCTGCTGCTTTTGATATTTCAGAATTGTTTCCAGTTGATATAGAAAATTCTAAAGTCTCGATGGTTTTTTTCTTTTTTTCAATAGTAGTTTTTTCTAGAAAACCACTAGATCCTATCTTCCATCCATCCTTGTTTAAAATTTCTTTTGCTTTATTTAAATTATTTTCACTTGAGGATTCATCTTGCTCTGTTAATTTTTGGTAATTTAAAATATTTGGTGGTATTGGATCATTTATAATTACTCCATATCCATTTAAAACTTCATTTACAATGTTGTCTTTATTTATTGCTAAATTTATAGCTTTAACAACATTTTTATTAGTAAAAATTTTTGCTTCATTTTGATTAAAAAATAATCCAAAAACCCTAGGTAATATAGTGGATTCTGTTCTATAGTTTTTCTTTTTTAAAATTTCTGCATTTTGTGGTGTAATAGAACTTATTTGGCTAACTTCTCCATTTTCTAATGCAGATATCATGTCATTTTCATTTGGATAAAAATGGAGAGTTATTTTTTTAATATAAGGTTTACCTAATATAAATTTTTTAAAAGAAGTAAGTTCATATGAGTCTATTATTCCAGAAGATTGCTTACTTACTTTTGAAACACTATATGGGCCTGACCCAATAGGATTGATGTTGGCATCATTGAGTTCAATAGGTGATCCATCCCATATGTGTTTTGGAATTATACCAACAGTAGTATTTTCCAAAAAAGAAGAATACGGTTGTTTTAGAGAAAATTTAATAGTTTTTTCGTCTATTTTCTGGACATTAATACCATCCCAGCTTGCTTTTAGTGGACTTTTTATGATTGGATCTCTTGCTTCATTTATTGTGAAGATTATATCATCAGCAGTCACAGCCTCTCCATCATGAAAGTATATTTTATCCTTTAGGGTAAAAGTAAAGGTTAGTCCATCTTTTGACATTTCATATCCTTCTGCTAGATCTGGAATTAAAGTTCCATCTGAACTTTTACGCATTAGCCCTGAATAAACTAAAGTAATTAAGTTTTTATCAGCATCAGATAATGCGAGTATTGGGTTAACAAATCTAGGAGTCCCAACAATTCCTTCAGAAATAGAACCACCTTCCATTGGAACGACCGTCATAAAATTTTTGTTTATGTTGTTTAGTATACTTATCGTACTGATTACAAAAATTATCATTAAAAATGAAAATAGAATTTTTTCTTTTTTTGAAAAAGAAAAAAAAGCCCGCTGTAATTCAGATTTTTTTGGTAATTTAAAATTACGTATAGATTTATATAAATTTTTCATAAAAACGAGTCTAAAAATATTTAGATTCTTTAAAATTTAGCTTTTATTATTATAGCCAAGAAAGCCGATAAAGCAAAAAGAATTCCACAAGTAATAGAAAGATAAAAAAGAAATTTTTCAAATCCACGACGAGTGTGATGGAATGACCCACTATCACTACCTCCTAATGCGCCACCCAAACCAGCTCCAGTTTGCTGTAGTAAAATTGCTATTATTAAGATTACTGAAAATATTATCTGCGCATATGGCAGTACTTTAGTTACTATTTGCATGGGACTATTATTACATAATCAAAGCCGAAAAGCAATAAGTGGCTATTTTATAAAAAATTTTCCTTCGGGTCTTCTAGAAGTTCACGGGCCAGTTTTTCTGGGTTAGGGAACTTTTTATCTTGTAACATTTTTAAGACTTTATCATAACCAATTTTTTTGATATTTTCATGTACCTTTAATCTATTTTCTCTATTTTTTTTATAATTTTTCATATATTTAAAATTAATTATTTTATAGTGTTTTTTATTAGAAGTTCTATGGCTCTTGCTAATGTAGGTTTTACAAACTCCAACATCGCATTGATTGAGATAAAAGGAATAAAATCTCTATTATCACTGTAATTTATTGTGTTTAGATATTCTTGATATATTGTTTCTATCTCACGAAGTTCATCGACAATTTCATTAATTAGAATTGTTTCCTTTTCTGGTTCGCATTTTTTTTCATCTTTCTCGCAATCTTCAATTAATTCATCTAAATTATAATGAAGCACAGTTATTTTTTCCATACTGTTTTGACTTTCCTCAGTTAGGGTATCAATTATTTCTTCTCTATTTAGTTTTTTATTATGATTATTTTCTCTTTGTTTTTTATTAATATAGCCTTCATTTCGTGGAAAATTTTTTTTATTTCTTTTATTTACAAATTCATCGAATTGGTTTTTTATAAGTTTAATTGGATCAATTCTATTTTCACCATTATCGGCTGCTTCGAGCTCCATGTTTCTTTTGTTGTGTTTAATGAATTGCTCAATAAGCTGATCTATATTTTTATCACTAATGTGTTCAAAATCTAGTTCATCTTCTGGTGCAACTTTTCTATTTTTAAATTTTTTTTGAAATTCTTCCTTCTCTTTTCTTTTTATTAAAGATATTAGATTTTGAAGCCTTTGGGTAAATTTATTTTTAATTTCACTAGTATTTTCTTTTTTATCTTTGCCTTGGTTTTTTCTAATTGATTTATAGTCAATTCTGTATTCTTGGGCTTCCCAGTAGGCTAGTAAACAATAAAACTTTTCACACTCTAGTCTATCAGAATAATTTACTTCTAATGTCTCATTTTCTTTTTGCATATCGTAAATATTTATTCCAGTCCTTTCAAGTCCTGGATTTGTAACTCCATTTTTCTTTTGTTTCGGATCAACATTTTGAGCAAATGCTTCAAGCTCAATAAAATCTTTTTCTCCTTCTCCTGTTTTAATTTTAGCAAATATTTTTATACACCCATTTTCGTTGCCCTTAAAATTGCACATTTTTTCAATTTTTAAATCAGAGATTTTTCCAGTTTGTTCTAATTTTTTTATTTGTTCTAAAACCTTTTCATAATCTGGAAGACCAAAAGCTAAATCAATATCTTTTGGTTTTTTAGTCGTTTCTCCTTCTAGTACAAGTGCTGAAGATCCATGAATTGCCCAAGGGTATGTTACTTTGGCATCTTTAAAAATTTTTGCTACACAAGATAAGGCCTCCTTCATTTGTGGAGAAAAATTATTAAATTTTTCAATACGTATATTGTTTTCTTCTGTGCCTTTTTTAATACGTCTAAATATCGTATTAAATTTCTCAAAACTTTCCCCAGATTCTATTATTGTTTCTGGTGTTACTTTTTCTGTTTCAATTTTAGGTGCTCCTTCATACATATTAAAATTATACATCTATTAAAGATTAAAACAATATATAAATAAGGCTTTTCAAAAGGATATTTATTTATTAATTTGACCCTTGACTTCAAGTTTTCTTTAATATATACTCTTCCTTAGACGCTATCTAGATGGATATGCGTTTTTATTTCCCGCAATTAGTTTAGTTGGATGTAAATCTTTGACAAGTTAATAAATTTGAGAACCCCCTGACGTTCCGTCAGGGGACGCAAGTCTCAAAATGTTTTTTTAAATCTCGACGTAAAAGTCGGGATCCCGACACAAATTTATTTGGCGTCGGGGCAATAATTTTAAGAGCTAGGATTGAACGAAAATAGAAATATTAATTTTCAAGATCAAAAACAATTGCTGTTTTTTGTTTTGTTTCGTTCTAATCTTTTAGTTAGAGTTTGATCCTAGCTCAGGATGAACGCTGGCGGCGTGGATAAGGCATGCAAGTCGAACGGACTTCATTTTTCCAGAGATGCGATTATATCAAGTCAAAGGTCGTTTGAAGTTAGTGGCGAACGAGGTAGTAATACATAGGAACTTCCCCCAAAGTCTTGAATAATCCGGAGAAATCCGGACTAATACAAGATGGTCTCGCAAGAGTAAAGAATTTCGCTTTGGGAAAGGCCTGTGCGGTATCAGCTAGTTGGTAAGGTAATGGCTTACCAAGGCTATGACGCCTAGGGGGAGTGAGAGCTTGGCCCCCACCGATGGTACTGAGACACGGACCATACACCTACGGGTGGCTGCAGTCGAGAATCTTCCACAATGGACGAAAGTCTGATGGAGCGACGCCGCGTGATTGATGAAGCCCCTCTGGGGCG
>JBAYME010000011.1:0-20573 GCA_041663725.1 Minisyncoccota bacterium
CGGGCTGCGAAAATTTGGAGCGACGGCGAGAAATTATTTGTAGCCACAAATTTTGTGAAGACGGAAGCATATTTTTTCAGCAGAAAAAATAGCTGAGTCCGGGTCTAGAAAATTTTCTTTTGACGAAAAGAAAATTATTGTGGCTCACCATGTCGTGCTAGCACGAGAAGCATACTAAACCTTTTAATTTAGTTTTTAAGGTATATAATATAAATATGGAAAATAAAAAATATCCTAAGCTTATGGTTGGTTCGTTTATTTTTAATTCAAAGAATAAATTGTTTTTACGGACAACTCCGAATCAAGGAGATAGATACACTTGCATAAATGCAAAAGTAGAGTGGGGTAAAAAAATTGAGGAAACTATAGTTGATTCTGTTTTACAAAAAACTAATTTAAAGGTTGAAAATTTTGATTTAATAGGTCTTACAAATGGTCTTAATTTAAAAATCCCAAATTCCGAAGAGCCTGTTCATATGATTTTTGCTGATTATAAGGTTTATGTTAATAATATAGATGATTTTAAGCAAGAATCTGATAGGGGATATCAATGGCTAACACCAGAAGAATGGTTAAAACTTGATGATGATAAATTCGGTCCTTATATTAAAGAAATTATTCAAAAATTAGTTTAAATAATTTTTTATCATTGCATGAGAAGATAAACTAATAATATACTTCCTGCTTAATATTTACCTTTAGATGATATAAATTTGATTTTTTAATAAATTTGATTTTGATAACATTTCTCACAATAAATAATCTCTGGTCTATCTGGTGCATAGGAAGTTTCGAATTCATTGGTACAACCTTCTTTCATGCATTTACGATGCCAAAGTTTCATTGGGTTTCGCATCCTAAGCCTCGCTTCATGACGACAGAAAAAACATAACTTTGGTAATGGAACCACTAATCTTTTATATAAATTTAATTCTTCTTGGGTTATACGAAAAGCACCAGAACAACGGTCTTCACATTCTCCTTTGTGAGCACATTCAATAATTTCTTTTAAAATATCATCAGAAACTTCATCTAAATTATCTGGAACTTTTTCAGTTATCAATGTTATTCTATGTTCATTTATTTTTCTTTCTCGCCAGTGATAACCCATATCAAAGGCTTTTTCTTTTGTGATGGGGAAGTAGTCTTGAGCCACTGTTTCATTATATGTAAATGGAGATAATTCAATTGGAAAAAATTCACCATATCTATAATTAATTCCTTTTTTATCAACATAGGGTATTTCTTCCATTTGCTTTTTAATTTGTGGAATCAATTTTTCATATTCTTCTTTAGAATATTGCTTATTTAAAATACAATAATTTTTATTTCTTAATCCAATGCAACCAAATAAATTTGAACAACCATAACAATTAAAAGAATATTGAATATTACTTCCATAATAAACAATACTACTAAACAAAACATTGGAACCACCATCCCCAGTATCAAAATCTTCGTAGCCTAATTCTAATTTACCTACTCCTGGTCCACAATCGTAAGTATCCTTTATTTCTTTTCTAGCCCAATGAGTATATTTTATATTTTCTGCTTTATCAGCTACATCAAAACATATTTTGCAATTTTTTGCATCTTTTAAATTATCTCCTATACAATTAATGGTTTTAATTTGAACAGCAAAACGATGGATGGATTCTAAATATATTTCTTTAAATTTTTTCTTTAGTTCCGCAATAACAGAATAATTTTTTAAATTTAAGGTTTCTAAGCGTTTAAAATATTCTTCTTTGGAAAGTTGTTTATTCCACATGCAATATGATTTACTTCTTAAATTAGAACAACCAAAACAATTATTACAACCATGGCAGTCATATAGAAAATAGGAATCTACACAATTATGAGAATTAAAGGAATAAAGCAGGTGGTAGGAATCTGAACAAATAACATTGTCATAACAAAGTTCTAACCTATCAGCAATATACAAATCAGAACAATCTTTTGTTTCGATGATTCTATTTGAGTAAAAAGTCCTTTCAATTTTCCAAGATGCTGATGAAAGATAACTATCTTTACTATCTTCTGCTACATTACAATAATCACTATTAATTGCTCTTGAATTAGAAATACTTTGTAGTGGAATATTTTTATATAAATTATTCCATTGTAGGAAAAATGATTTAGAAAAATCATAATTTTTTCCATAATTTATTGGGTCCCAATTATCTCCCCACCATGACTTTAAATCATAAACAACCAAATTTTCATCTGGATGATATATGGAAATTATGTTTTCTTCATGTCCAGGAAAACTACATTTTCTATGAAAAAGTGACATTTCGTTACGCCAACAAAGACGACGAATGGTCCTACATTGAGGGCAAAAGGTTGGCGGAGGAACTTTTATCTTATTGTAAAAACCTAGATCTTCATCCGTTATTTCAAATTTAATTTTACAATTTTGACATTCCTTAATCATATTTTTTTACCCTCCTTCGCTAAAGCTTCGGATGGGCACAGTAAAGATTAAAATCCTCCTATTAATAACAAATTCTTTTTTACAGGTTGCCCCGCACTAAGCTTTGCTTTAGTGCTGGGGTTTTGACGTATTCTTTTTTGGCTCCTATCTTCCATGATTTTTACAATTTGTCCCATAGTGAGCTTTGCTCTACTGTGGGATTTTGGCGTATTTTAGTTTCTACACCCATAAATGTATTTTACCATTTTTAGGTAAATTATTAAATATAATCCTATGTGATATAATAATAAAATTATAAGTTTAACTTAAATATAAAATTATGATTGACCGAAAAAAAATAGATATGAATCAATTACCAAAAAAGTTTTGTGATGGTGCGATTGGTGCTCACGGAAAAGACCTTTTCTCTTTTGCTCTTACTTCAGGAAACAATTTAGATTCTTTCGCAACTACACCTAAAATAATGAAAAGTATCGCCATGTGGATAAATGGACAAATCCAAAATTACGAAAAACAATTTGGAGAAATTGACATGACTCCTGCTCAAATACAGAGCCCTATTCAGATGGCAGATTTAGGAAAATAAATAAAATTACAAAACTTGAATTATTGCCCACGTTAGATAGCCGAGATATAGGGCGATCATTATTAATCCAGAGAATTTTCCTATTTTCCATTTTCTTATAAATAATAAGAAAAGTATTGCGATAACTGTTGCAAAAAGAAGTATAATCGAACTGTTGATGTTTTCGTTCGCTACGGTAATAATCTTTCCACTAAAGGTAAGAACTAATAACCAAGGCAAACCTAAGCCAATTAATATATCAAAAATATTTGAGCCAATTGCATTTGAAATAGCCATTCCACCTCTACCTTGTTTGGCAACAATAATTGAGGACATTAGATCTGGGATACTTGTACCAGCAGCTAAGATAGTCAATCCAATGATTACAGCTGGAATATTCAATGCTACTGCAAGTACAACAGCACTTTCTACTAGTACCCAACTTAGTCCAGCAATTATTACTATTGATACAAAAAATACCCACCAATAATATTTTGGATTAGGAAAAATAAAATCTAATATTTTTTCTACAACTGAAATAAATCTTCCAAATATTGTTTTATTTTTTTCACTTTTATCAATTCCTTTTTCTAAATCTTCTATAGCATCTTTTGATTCATCTTTATATGGTAATATTTTTTTCCATTTCATTACTGCTATAACGTAAACAATATATGAAATTACAAAAATAGATGCTTCACTCAGACTAATAGAGCCATCCCTAAAAGAGAAGATAAGAAGAATAATACTTAAAGAGTAAAATATAATATCTCTAATGACTGGCTGCCACGCTATAAAAGCTTTTTTAACCATAGCTGAAGCACCAATGATAACTAAAATATTAAAAAGAGCTGAACCAACTATTGTTCCTGCTCCCATTGCTTCATTTCCTGGCTTAAAAAGAGCCATAAAAGAAACAAATAATTCTGGTGCACTTGAGCCGACAGCCATAAGGGTAGCCCCAGCCATATCAGAATTCATTTTTAATTTTTGCGCAATAGAATCAAGGGAATTAACAAAATATCGGTCACAAACTACAGCCAATAAATAAAATGATAACAAAAGAAAAACAACATTTATAAATATAATCATAATCTCTATTATATACATAAATAATTTATTTTAAAAATATGTTTGAATTTTTAGGCTTGTGTTTAAAATGTTATAATATTTTTACTAAAATATAATAACGTGGTATTGTTATTTAGTATAAAAATGGAGGGTTGGCTGAGAGGTTGAAGGCGCCGGTTTCGAAAACCGGAATCCATGAAAATGGATCACAGGTTCAAATCCTGTACCCTCCGCAATGATCTAATCAAAAGCCAAAACGGCTTTTGATTAGATTTTAGTTGCGAGAGAATGAACAGGATTTGAAAGACGGAGGCTGTCGAGCCGAGTCGGGGTCGCGAAAATTTTTAGCAAAAAATTATTTGTGACCAAAACTGTACCCTCAGCAAAAAAATGTTAAGATATAATCTATGCTTTTTACTGATCAAAATGATGAACAAATTATTACTGAATATTTATCTTCAAATAAAGAAGAGGTTTTTCGTTTTTTATTAAATAAATATGATAAACATGCATATAATTTTGTTCGACAGATGGTTGTTAATAATAATGATGCAGAAGACATCACTCAAGAAGTATTTATTAAAATTTGGAAAAATTTAAAAAAATATAAAAACGGACAGAATTTTAAAACATGGTTTTTTACTATTGCAAAAAATACTACTATAGATTTTTTAAGAAAGAAAAAATCTATAGTTTTTTCTGACCTAGAATCAAAAACAAATGAAATAGGTGAGGGTGATAGTTTTGATTTTTCTGAAACAATTGAAAGTAATGAATTATTGCCAGATGAAATCATACAGAAAATACAAGATAGAGAATATTTAAATAAATTATTGAGTCAAATTTCTACTATATATAAAACAATTTTATTATTACATTATCAAGAAGAAATGACTTTTGAGGAAATTGGTAAAATTTTAGATAAGCCACTTAATACTGTAAAAAGTTATCATCGTAGAGCAATCATTAAACTTAGAGAAATAGCATAGTTGCACCAAAATATAGTTTTAATACGTATTATCTATATGCAGGAAGAAAATATTAAAAAAGCCTTTCAAAATTTAAGCTTTTCGCCAAAAGATGATTTATCTTTTAGTATTTTGAGTAAAATTCTTAAAAAAGAAAAGAGAATAAGACGTATAAAGTTAGTCGGCCATTCTTTATTAGGATTTCTGTCAATTGTCGGTTTTTTCCCTGTTTTTAAATCTTTATTTAGCGAGCTTGCAAAATCTGGTTTTTATGAATATTTTTCTTTGGCTTTTTCTAGTGGAAGTAATATAACATTTTATTGGAAAGAATTAATGTTATCATTGGCCGAATCATTACCAGTTGTAAATATTTTATTTTCACTTATTTTGGTTTTTGTTTTTCTGTTATCAATACGTTATATGTTAAAGCAAATTATTAGTATTAATCACATGGGACGATCCTATGTATAAATTTATGACCCTTCAATAAAAATAGAGGGTCATGGTGATGAATTAGAACCATGAAGAATATAAATGAAAAGTTAAAAAAAGTTTTTGAATCAAAAATTTTAGTAGGTGTTTTATATGGAGTTGGTATAGTTATAGTTTTAGGTTTAGTATTTTGCGGAGGAGTTTCTGTTGGTTTTCATAAAGCTTCTTTCGGTCGCAATTGGGGAGATAATTATTATAAAAACTTTGGTATTGGTAGTAGGGATAATGGACCAATGGGTAAAATCGGTAAAAATATGGGTATGGGTTTTTTCCCAAATTCTCATGGTGTGAATGGAAAAATTATTAAGATTGAATTACCAAATATAATTGTTGCTGATAAGGATAATACAGAAAAAATAGTTTTAATTAAAGAATATACAAAAATACAAGAAATGCGTGAAGAAATTAAAGCTGACGGTTTAAAAATTGATGATTTTGTGGTTATACTCGGTTCTCCAAATGATTTAGGTCAAATAGAGGCTAAGTTTATTAGATTAATGCCTGCACCAGAATTTTTAAAAGATAATAATATAATTACAAATGAGTAATCTATACACTACAATTAAAACATACATTGTGAACAATAAGAAAAAAAGTATTATTTTTTTAATAATACTTTTGGCTCTCGGGTATTATATATATGGAAAAGTTACCAGTACTGCTGGAGATACTCGTTATGTTACAGCTAAGGTAGAAAAGGGAACTATTATTTCTTCTATTACTGGAACTGGACAAGTTTCAGATTCTAGTCAGATAGATATAAAACCTGAGGCATCAGGAAACGTTACTTATATTGGGGCTGAGATAGGTGAAAAGGTTTGGAAAGGTCAAACTTTATTTAATATCGACAGTAAAGATGCAAGAAAGTCAGTACGAGATGCTGAAATAAGCTTAGCAAGTGCAAAATTATCACTTGAAAAACTTAAATTACAGAATTCAGAGGATAATATGAATGCAGATTTAGTTAAGGCTTACGATGATGGATTTACTTCAGTTTCTGATGCATTTTTAGATTTGCCATCTACTATAACAGGTATTGAAAATATTTTAAATCAACAAAATATTTCAGATAATACAGTTCGTATGAGTGGACAAGCAGCAATGAATTATAGAAATGATGCAGAAAAATTATATTATGAAGTTAAGAATACTTTTGAAGAAAATAGAATAAATTTTAGAAAACTAGATCGTAATTCTTCAAAAGAAAAAATTGAAAGTGTTATTGATGAGACATATGAAACGACTAAACTTCTAACAGATACAATAAAAAGTATAAAAAATTTAGTAGACTATTTATCTGAAGACACAGAAAGTCCTGCTGATTTTATTGCTTCACAAAATACTCTATCCGGTTATACAAGTAATATAAATAATCATTTATCTAGTTTGCTTTCTATTAAAACAAGTATAAAAAATTATAAAGATGCTTTTCCAAATGCAGATTTGGATTTACAAAGTTCATTACTCACAATTAAGCAAAAAGAAAATGCTTTAGCTGATGCTAGAGAAAAATTAAATGATTATTCTGTAAGGGCTCCTTTTGATGGAATTATTGCAAGTATTCCTGTAAATTTGGGTGATAGTGTTAGTTCTGGAACAATTGTATCTACAATTATTACAACTAAAAAATTAGCCTTGATTTCACTCAATGAGGTTGATGTCGCTAAAATAAAATTATTACAAAAAGCTACCTTAACCTTTGATGCAATATCTGATCTAACTATTTCTGGAGAAGTTGTAGAAATTGATGCAATAGGAACAGTCTCTCAAGGTGTGGTTACATATAATATAAAGGTTAGCTTTGATACCCAAGATTCTAGGGTTAAGTCTGGAATGAGTGTGTCTGCTGCAATTATTACAGATATAAAACAAGATATTTTAATTGCACCAAATGGTGCGGTTAAAATACAAAATGGATTAAATTATGTAGAAATGTTTGATATGCCATTACTTCCACAAACAGATGGATTAATAGGATCAATTTCAAAAATTACTCCTAATAAAATTAATGTTGAAGTTGGAATTTCTAATGACCTACAAACTGAAATAATTTCAGGAATAAAAGAAGGAGATGAAATTGTGACAAGAACAATTTTACCATCTACAACAAAGACAACTACTAGTGCTTTTGGTTCTTCTAGTGGAAGTAAGAGTGGCGGAATGGGAATGCCTCATTAAAAAGTAAATATAAATTAAAAAAATTCAAAAAATTTTTGCGCCTTCGCCCTCGGAGTCAAAAAGGCAGGGACTACGACGCTTTAAATTTTTTAATTTTCTTAATTTATTAAAAAATCATGATTGAAGTAAAAAATATTACAAAAACATATAATACCGGAGATGTTTCCTTCAATGCCTTGAATGGTGTAAGTTTTTCTATTAAAGATGGTGAATTCATTGCTATTATGGGTCCATCTGGATCTGGAAAATCAACATTAATGCACATATTGGGAGCACTTGATAGTTCAACTTCTGGAACTTATTTTTTAGATGGTAAAGATGTATCAACTTTATCAGATGATGAATTGGCAGATATAAGAAGAGATAAAATAGGTTTTGTTTTTCAGTCCTTCAATCTTTTACCTAGAACTACAGTATTGCGGAATGTAATGCTTCCACTTATTTATGATGGTGTAAAAGATACAGAGCGTGAAAGAAGAGCCAAAGAAGCTTTGTTTTCTGCTGGTTTGGATGAGACACACTTTCATCATCTATCAAATCAACTTTCAGGTGGACAGATACAACGTGTCGCAATAGCTAGGGCTTTAGTAAATAATCCATCTCTGATTTTAGCCGATGAGCCCACTGGAAATTTGGATTCTAAAACTGGTGAAATTGTTCTAGGTACTTTTCAAAGATTAAATGAAGAAGAGGGTAGAACAATAATTCTGATAACACATGAACAATACATAGCGGAACATGCTGACAGAATTCTTTTTATTAAAGACGGACTTTTGTCCGAAGATCCAAACGGTCATGAAAAGAGAATTATAAATAATAAATAATAATGGAATGAAAGCAAAAGATATTTTACATGAAACATATAGTGCATTGTTTGCAAATAAAGCTAGGACTGGTCTTACAATGCTAGGGATTATTATTGGCATAGGTTCTGTTATAGCTATGATCTCAATAGGTAATGGTGCAAAGGCTTCTATTCAATCAAGCATTGAAGGATTGGGTTCAAATTTACTTACTATTATGCCTGGAGTTGTTCAGCCTGGTAGAGGTATTGTTTCTTCTGGTAGGGGTTCAGCACAAACTTTAAAGAATGAAGATATAGAAGTGGTAAAAGAAATAGAAGGAGTATCACTAGTATCACCAGAAGTTTCTCGTAGATTTCAAGTCGTTGCAACCGGTAGTAATACTAATACAACAATAATGGGTGTAATACCAGAATATATGCCAGTACATAATATTTTATTAGAAAATGGATCATTTATAACAGAAGCCAATCAAAGAAGCATCGGTAGACAAGCTGTGCTCGGTGCTACAGTTGCAACTGATTTATTTCCAGAACAAGACCCATTAGGTAAAAATATTCGTATAAATAAAGTTAATTTTGTAGTTACTGGAATTTTGTCTTCAAAAGGTGGCGCTGGATTTTCTGGACCAGACGATATGATTTTTGTGCCTCTTTCAACAATGCAAAAAATTCTTTCTGGTGTGGACTATCTTACTATGATGTCGATATCAGTGGCAGATAAAAATATGATGAATGAAGTAAAAGATTCTATAAATAATTCTCTTTTGATTAAACATCATGTTGAAGAAGCTGACTTTTCAATAATTTCACAGGAAGACGTCTTGAGCACTCTTTCAAATATTATAAATACTTTTACATTATTTTTAGCTTCCATTGCTTCTATCTCTCTTTTAGTTGGTGGTATTGGAATCATGAATATGATGTTAACTACAGTCACTGAGAGAACGAGAGAGATAGGTTTACGTAAGGCTATAGGTGCAAAAAGAATAGATATAAATACTCAATTTTTAGTTGAGGCTGTGATGCTTACTTTTATAGGAGGTTTTTTTGGAATACTTTTAGGTTGGCTAATATCTTTTGTTGTAAGTTATTTAGGTATTATTCAAACACAGGTCTCTCTATTCTCTGTATTATTGGCCTTTAGCGTTTCTACTGTAATTGGTATTATTTTTGGTTATTATCCAGCTAGGCGTGCATCCCAACTTAATCCTATCGATGCATTAAGATATGAGTAAATTATTATTAATTATTAATTTAAAAAATATATGAATAAAAAAATTATTTCAGTTATAGTAGGAATCATTGTTTTAGCAGGAGTATTTTATGGAGGTATTTTTTATAGCAAAAACAAGACATCAAATAAAAATCAGACTAATCAGGCTTTTGGTCAAAATAATAGAGGCCTTGGGAATAACATAGGAATGAAGAGCGGTGGGGGATTTGGAGGATTAAATGTAGGGGAAATTATTTCCAAAGATGACGAAAGCGTAACACTGAAACTTAAGGATGGGGGTTCTAAAATAATTTTTTATTCTAATAAAACTACTATTTCAAAGACCACAGATGGTACTATTGATGATTTAGTTGTAGGTAAACAAGTAAACATAAACGGTAAATCTAATCCAGATGGTAGTATTAGTGCTGAATCTATACAAATTAGACCAAACTTACCAGAAGTACAGCAATAGAAATATTATAAAAACAACCCACTAGGCAAGGCCTAGTGGGTTGTTAAATTTGAATTAATAAAATAAAAAACCGAAACATTATATTTTAAATATTTCGGTTTTTTGTAGTTTTTTGACTACTTTTTGTTTTTTAAATAATCCGCACCCTTTCCAACAGTTGTGTTGATGGGTATATTGTTTTTACAATATGGACAATCATCTTCGTCGAAGGACTCAAGAGATACATTCATTAATGATTTAAGTAAAGGAACACCCCCGATTTCTTCAGGGGTTATGCCACCTCTATTGCAAAGTGCTGCAACTCCAATAATTTTGCCACCCATTTCTTTTAAAACATTAACAACCTTTTTTACTGATCCGCCTGTTGTTAATACATCCTCAACTACAAGAATTTTTTTGCCGGTAATAAATTTACCTTGCCCACGCTTGATGATAAATTCAGTGTGTCCAGGAGCTTCATCTATAATCATTTGAAGGTTTGGTAAATTTTTGAACAATGTTTCTTTTTGCATAAAATTACACATTCTTTCAATTGTTTCTTTTCCGGAAGGAGTCTCAATTTTATCAGCACAAATTGCAAATACTTCTTTTCCTTGCAAGATGGATAAATGATGTGCTGTCCATTGTGCAAGAGAAACACCTCCAACAACTGGGCCAACTACTGCATCAATTTCTTCATTTTCAAAATTTTCAGCAATAAAACTGCATAATTTTGATACTTTTGATGTGAATGGATAAACTGCATCTTTGTTTACATAAGCATCACCGTGTTTTCCTGAGGTATATACAACATGACTACCGGTTATAATAGCTTCAGCTTCTTCAAATATTTTTGAAATTTCAATTTCTCTTGCTTTTTCGTTATCTTCCAATACTGGAGCAATTTCCTCCAATACCTTAAATGCAGCTTCTTCTTGTGTCATACCATTAGGTTTAGTTATTGGTCTACCAATTACTAAATAATAGGCACCAGCTTTTATCGCTTCAGCAGGAGTCATTATTCTGCTTTGATCATTAGCTTGAGAAAATGCAGGACGAATTCCGGGTGTCATCTTTTTTAATGAAGACAATTCAGGACATTTGCCGAGCATTTCAAGTTCTTGTGGTGAACAAATAAGTCCATCACATCCAGCCAATGTTGCTTCCCTTGCCATCTGAAGTACTTTTGCTTTTGTTGGGGCACCGAATACGATATTACTGTCGTGTTCATTGATAGAAGTCAGCACCGAAACAGCATAAACTTTTGCTCTGCCTTTGTTTTTCACAGCTTCTAACATTGCAGACATTCCGGCTGATGCGTGGAGATTAAAAATTTTAACTCCAAGGTTTGCAGCTTGTTTTGAAGAATTTCCGACGGTGTTTGGGATATCATCAAATTTTCCATCGTAAAAAACTTTTCCACCAGCTTCTTTAATTGCTTTAACGACTCTTGGTGCGCCTTCAGCGGTTAACAACTCAAGTCCTACCTTAAACATTCCCACGTAGGGGTGTAATCTTTTAACAAGGTCTAATGCTTTGTCTAGAGTATCCACATCTAATGCTAGTATTACTCTTTCTTTTGCTTTTTCGAGATTTTTGTCTATCATAAAATTAAATTTTAAATGAACCAGTTGGTCCTGTTTTTAACTAGAAATTATTTTATAGAATTCAGAAATTCTAACTAGAGATTACTATGTAACCTTTACTTTGTCAATTTTATTTAACCCATAAGCAAAGACCTATAGGGTGTTTTATTTAGTGTGCATCGTTAGATATATGTCTTCTAGCGCCCGCACAGCATCACCTGCAGCGATATTGTTTTGATGATATAGAATATTGGTACAATCTCCAGCAGCCCAGATTCCAGGAGTCTCTGTTTTATTTGTCCATGGATCTATTTTTATTTTTCCTATTTTATCAAGTGTTACAATATCTTTTACAAAATCTGTATTTGGTATCTGGCCAATTTCTACAAAAATTCCAGAAGTATTCATTGTTTCTTCTTTGCCAGTTTCTTTATTTTTGTAAACTAATCCTTCAACAAAGTTTTCTCCTTTTATTTCTAAAATATCAACATTTTTAATTATTTTAATTTTTGGATTTTTAGAAACTTTTTCTACTGTTATTTCATCTGCTCGAAAAGTATCACTTCTATTTATAATAGTTACAGAATTACAATAGGCGAGTAGTTGGGCAGCACTTTCAAAAGCAGCATTTCCTCCACCTACAACTACGACATCCATACCAGAAAACATTGGTCCATCACAAGTAGCACAATAAGTGAGACCCTTATGTTCAAGTTTGTCTGCATTTATGGCTTCTAATTTTCTACGCTTACTGCCAGTAGTAATTAATATTGTTTTAGTTTCAAATTCTTCTCCATTTTCTGTTTTTATTAAAAAGTTTTCTGTTTCTGTTTTTTTTATTATATTTGTTATCTTAAGACCTTCTTTCGCTTCTAGTGTTTGATTTTCTCCAGTATTCGCCAAAACATGATTTTTAAGATCTCCAGCAAGCTTGGCACCGGGAATAGCAATAGTACCTATCCAATTGTAAATAGTTTCTGAGACAACTGATTGCCCACCAAACTCAGAAGTAATTAAAAGTGTTTTTAATCGTTTTCGAGCAGCATAAACAGCAGCAGCACTACCTGCTGGCCCACCTCCTATAATAATCAAATCATAAATCATTTCTTTATTCTACCAAAAAAATGAAATAATAAGCATAGACAAATTAATAAAAGTATGTTATTCTCCATGTAATAAATAGTTTTTTGATAAATAGGCTTTATTGGTTTCCAGAGAAGATTTATGTCTTTTGCGGTAACCATTAAAACTTTATAGATATGAAAAATAATAGACCTCTTTTATGGAAAAATCTTGAAAAAGATTTAAAAAAAATAAAACGTTATCATAAGTTTAAAATAATGTTTTATAGAACTAATGATTTAATTCATTCAAGAAGAGTTAAATTATTACTTGATACAGTTATACCTTTTGTGAAAAGAATCTATCCAAATTTCAACAGTAAAAAAGCAAGATTAATTGCTTTGCATCATGATGACTTTGAAATAGCATTAGAGGGTGGTGATATTCCACTCCAATTTAAATTAATGATGAGTGAGATTGAATTGATGGACTTAAAACAAAAGGAAGTACTTGCCGCAGAAACAATATCAGCTTTATATTCTAAGACAATTGATGGCTATAATTATAAACAGATTTTATTTCATGCTATCTTTAAGGATTGCATAGAAGCACAAGTTGTTTCTTTTGTAGATAAGGTTGATGCATATTGTGAGGCTATACATGAAGTTTTGGCCGGCAACACTGTCTTTTTAGAGCCAATTATTAATTACAATATGAGAACTTTTAACAATTTGTCAGAAAATTTTTCATTAATTAAAAAATTATTTTTTTCTACACCTAATAATTTTTTTAGCTTTCCGGTTGTAGATCTTAGGGGATTTTTTGAATATGGAAATATTGGTTCGACTTCACACAATCTTGAAACAATTAATAGAAAAACTGAAATTCCTCATTATGAAAAATGGAAGGAAGTTACTATAAGAAAAATAGGAATAGATGTTTTAATTAATCAGGTTGAATTTCATAAAAAATAGATTAAGTAAATTTATTTTTTACACTCAAATATCGTCTAAATATGGGATAAACATTAGTTTGTCCCTTTTTTTATTTTTATAGACAGTTATATATAAATATGTTATCGTCTTAATAATAAATAGTTTTTTGATAAAAGTTTTGTTATTTTAGTGAATTATTTTACCCTTTAATTTTAGAGGTTAAAGTAATTCACTAATATTAATTAAAAACAAATTATATGAACAGTATAGCACTAGATAATGATGATGTGGCTGTTAATTTTACAGGCATGCTAGCTTTGTTTCATAACGATAGATATGGAACAAACTTAAAAAAAGAAGACTTTTACACAACTGTGTATGAAAAAGTTTTTAAAGTTTCAACAGAAGAAAAGATTCACATAATGGATGAATTTTACACTACTGATTATTTTAAAAAAATTACTCCAGAACCTTATTCATTAGAAGCTTTTATTTTGTTAAAAAAAATGGGGTTTAATCTTTTTCTTGTCACTGGAAGAAAATATTCCTTAATTGAAAAAACTAAAAATGATACTGAAAATTTTTTCCCAAATGTTTTTTCAAGCATACATCATGCAAATACTTATGGGGCAAGTGGTCCCAAAAAATCAAAATCAGAAATATGTAATGAATTAGGATTAAGATTAATAGTAGATGACGACCCATTACACATTAAAGATTGTGCTTCTGCAGGGATGAAAGTTTTTATATACGATCAACCTTGGAATCAGGGAAATTTCGAAGGAGATTGTGTTCGTTTTTTTGGATGGAGAGACTTTATACATAGAGTCTGAAATTTTGTTTTATAAAAAATTTTAAAAACCCAAGTATTAAATGTGCTTGGGTTTTATTATTTTATTTAAAGTACATCTTAAGTATTTGACAAAAGTTTATTAATATTTTACTATCCAGATAGTAATAGTTTTTTTGACAATTTTTTTAGGTTGAATTTGTTGGTTCTTTTAAGGATCTTTATAGATTTTTAAAAGAATCAATTAATTATTAACCTAAATTTATAGCCATGAAAAAAGGAACAATTTTATCTTTAGCCCAATTAGTTAAAAAATACAAAAAAATTAATTTTATTCCATCTAAAGAATTAATAAAAGCGCTAGAGCTTGATCTAGAATCTTCTTTAAATCAACCTGGAAGAATAAAAGTTGGTTTTGTTAATGAAAATTTAATGAAAAAAGAATTTAATCAGGATACATCATCCATATTGCTTATTCTAAAGGTAAATAAACATAATTTACCTTTAGAAATAATTAATATCAGTGTTGATCTTCAAGGGAGGTTCATGTGTGGAATGCATTCATCTTTAGATGTTGAATCTTCCTTGAGTTTAAAAAAATGGGAAGATTCAAAGATTTTTCTATCAGTCATTGATGACATAAAATGTTTTTTAATTAACAAGAATTCGATAATTTCATTAGATAGATATGTGAATAGTAGAGATATTCCATATATCAGGATGATTATAAAGTCAGGATTAATAAACATAATAGAAAATAGCAGCATTGAAGGTGTTGTAATTCCAAATTAAAGATTTTAAAAATATCAAAAAAGCTGATTGCCCCTAATGGTAATCAGCTTTTTATTATCATATTTTATTTTTTATTACGTCTTAGAAAAGCAGGTATAGCACTCCAGTCTTCAGTATCATCATCTATTATTATGTCTTCTATTATTTCAGGTTTCTTTTCTGTTTTTTTATTAAAATCAATAGAAGAATTATTTTGTATAACATTTGAAGTACTATTGCTGTTATTGTTTGTATTTGAGTTTTTTATACTATTATGAATTTCTTTTTTTACCACTTGAGCATTTTCTTCTTTAAGTAATGTTTGGTTAGAATTAGAAGTCCCACTAAAAAGTGTTTTTCTAGGCATATCAGCAGGGAAGTTGGTTGCAATAACTGTCACCTTTAATTCTCCTTTTTTTAGTTTCTCATCACGAATAGTTCCAAATATAACTTTAGCATCTTTGTCTATTGATTCGGTGATTATTTTTGCAGCTTCTTGTATTTCATGAATAGTTAGGTCGTCTCCACCTGAAATTGCAAATAATACCCCTTTTGCTCCATTTATAGAAACTTCAAGTAATGGAGAATTGATAGCTTGTAGGGCAGCTTTTTCTGCACGTTTTTCTCCAGAAGCAGATCCAATACCCATTAATGCTGAACCAGCATCAGACATAACTGCTCTTATGTCAGCAAAGTCAACGTTGATAATTCCTGGTGTAGTAATTAGGTCTGAAATACCTTCCACTGCTTGTCTTAAAACATCATCACATGTTGCGAAAGCATCTTTAAAGTTTGTATTTTTATCAGAAATTTGAAGTAATTTATCATTAGGAATTACAATAATTGCATCTACCTCTTTGGATAGTTCTTCAAGACCCTTGTCTGCTATTTTCATTCTTTGATTACCTTCAAAGAAAAATGGCTTAGTAACAACTGCTACTGTTAATATGCCTTGTTCTTTTGCGGCTTTAGCTACTATTGGAGCAGCTCCAGTTCCAGTACCGCCTCCCATTCCACATGCAATAAAAACCATATCTGAGCCTTTTATAGTGTCTTGAATTTCAGCTTTTGTTTCTTCTGCTGCCTTTTTGCCAACTTCTGGATTCATTCCAGCACCCAATCCTTTTGTAAGATTTTTTCCTATGTGAATTTTTTTATCAGCCAATGAGTGATGTAGGTCTTGTGTGTCTGTGTTCATACATATAAACTCAACACCACCAACCTTACTGGTGATCATATGGTTTAATGCATTTTTACCGGAACCTCCAACTCCGATAACTTTAATACGAGCGAAACTTTCTATGGCTGGGTTTACTTTTGGCATATATTTTTTCTTATCCCATATAGCATCAGCATAGTAGGATAAATTAAATTAATTAATCTTATATAGACTCTATAATAGCAGAAATTTAAAAAAAGCAAAGCCTAAGGCATTAGTTGTTTAGCCATAGATTTTAAAGAATTTTTTATATCTTTAAACATATTTGCAAATGAACCTTCTGTATATTTATTATTATCCCTGCTGTGAGTTATCAAACCAAGAGCAACAAAATAAGATGGATCACGAAGTTTCGTTTTAATATTTGAAAAAATTTCAGTTGAACCAATTTTAGATGGAAGTTTTAAAAAAGATTTTGAAAGTTCTTCTAGTCTTCCAACATTTGCACCTCCACCAGTAAATACTATTCCAGCTGGTAATAATTCATTACGTTTTATCTTTTTTAAATGATTTTCAATTGATTCAAAAATATCTGATAATCTTGCATCAACAATTTCATCTAATTTTTTCTTTGGATAATTATCAGATAGATTTCCAAGTTTCATATTCTCTGCATCTTCTAGTGGAATTTTTAAACCAAGGGCTATGTCATTTGTAATATTTGAAGACCCAATTGAAAATGTCCTAAGCGATACAAGCATATTGTTTTCAAATATTGAAAGGGAAACAGTCTCAGCTCCTATATTTACCAAAGCACACCCTACTATTTTTTGTTTTTCAGAAAGAACAATATGACTTCCGGCAATTGGGGCAGCAATAATATCAATAGTTTCTACCCCAGCATCAGCTATGATTGAAAGTAGATCCTCTAAGTGCTGACTAGAGTAAGTAATAAAAACAGATCTTATCTCTAGTTTATTTCCACACATTCCTTCGATTCGCCCTAAAATATCTTTACCATCTAATTTAAATGAAATAGGAAAAGTATGAATAATTTTTTTATTATTTAAATTAAGATTGTTCTCACAATCTTCTAAGGCTTTTTTAATATCCAGATTAGTTACTTCACTATTGGCTTTTGAAATAATAGCTGAGCCAGAGCTTATTTCTGAACGCAGAGTAGTTCCGCTAACAGAAACAAAGGCACGTTTTATTTTTATTCCAGAATTTTTTTCTGCCATCATTACTGCATTCTTAACAGAATTAGTTCCATCAATAAAATTTGTAACATAACCATGTCTAATGCCATTGCTTTCTGATTCACCAAAACCAATAACCCTAGGATATTTTTCTCCCTTTATAAATTCACCAACTATAACTTTCGTTTTAGCGGATCCTACATCTATTCCAATTGAAATATTTCTTATCATAAAATTCTTCTGCTCTATCCATTCTACTACTATGTTCCATTCCTTTCAAATGTAGCATACCGTGGATAACTAAAAATTGAAGCAATTGAGGAAAAGTCCTATTAAATTTTTTTGTTTGTTCTTTTACAAGAGTAGGACAAATTAAAATTTCTCCTTCATTTTTAGAAAGTGAAAAAGATAAAATATTTGTTGCTTTATTTATTTTTCTATATTCATTGTTAAATTTTTGCATTTTTTCTTTACTAATAAATGCCAAAGAAAGATGATATTTATCATTTAAAATATCTTTTTTAATTAGAGAAAAAGGCAAATTTGGAATTTTGCCTTTGGTCTTGTTTACAACAGAAAAATCATCCTGCATATTTTTATTTTATTTTACCTAGTTTTCGTAGTTTTTCATTTACCTTTCTTTTTATCAGTCTATTCAAAGTACTTCTTTTGGTTTTAAGTTTCGATTCTTTTCTTTCATTGTATCTAGAACCTTTAACTTTTTGAATAATATTTGATTCCTGCATTTTACGAGAAAAACGACGCAAAACACTTGCATTATTCTCATTTGGGTTCTTTTTTACTTCTATTATTGTTTTTGCCATATGTAGTATATTATCATAAAAAAATTTTATAGCAAGCATGTGTTTAGGTTTATTGCACACTTATTTTAAATAAACAAAATAAGCGTGTGGGTTTACATTTTAATAAAAAAAAGCTAATATTTAAAAATGAAACAAGGAGCAGACTATATAACAAAAGAAAAGAAAAAGGCCTTAGAAGAAGAATTAAAAGATCTAATAGGTCCAAAACGCAGAGAAATTTTGGATAATTTAGAGTATGCTAAGTCATTAGGTGATCTATCAGAAAATGCAGAATATCACCAAACTCGAGAAGATCAAGGTAAATTAGAGGAGCGTATTAAAAAAATTGAAAAGATTTTAGAATCTTCACAGGTTGTTTCTGGTGGTGGTGGAGAAATAATTGAAGTTGGTTCAAAGGTTATTGTGCAAAAGGAAAATTCTAATGAAGAAAAACAATACCAAATTGTTGGTTCAGAAGAGGCAGATATGGCAGAAGGTAAAATTTCCAATAGATCACCATTTGGTGCAGCACTTTTTGGTAAAAAAAAGGGAACAACTATATCTTTCAGTACTCCGAATGGATTAGTTAATTATAAAATAATAAATGTATCTTAAATAAAAATGTCTTCAATTGATGAAATTAGAGATGCTAGATTAAAAAAATTAGAAATTCTTAAAAGTAAGGGTATTAATCCTTTTCCAGCAGACTCAAAAAGAGAACTTTCCTTAAAAGATACTATTGAATCCTTTGAATCTTTAGAAAAAGATGGAGAAAAAAAATGGTTATCTGGAAGAATTATGTCTTTGCGTGGGCAAGGTGCAATTGTTTTTGTTACATTGTATGATGGCACAGCTTCTTTCCAAGCTTTATTTAAAAAAGATAGTATAGAAGTTGAAAAATTCGACCTCTTTGGAGAGGTTGTTGATATCGGTGACTTCATAGAAGTTTATGGTAAATTTTTTATAACAAAAAGAGGTGAGAAGACTATTGAAGTATTAGATTGGAGAATGCTTTCAAAAAGCTTAAGACCATTACCTGAAAAGTGGCATGGTTTACAAGATGCAGAAGAAAGATTCCGAAAGCGTTATTTAGATATTTTAATGAATCCCGAGATAAGAGATATTTTTGAAAAAAAAGCAAAATTTTGGGATGCTACTAGAAATTTCTTAAAAAAAGAAGGATTTTTAGAGGTGGAAACACCAGTGTTGGAAATTACAACTGGAGGTGCAGATGCTAAACCTTTCGCGACTTATCATAATGCGCTTGATGTAGATGTTTATCTGAGAATCTCAATGGGTGAATTATGGCAGAAGCAGTTAATGGTAGGAGGTATACCTAAAACTTTTGAAATTGGTCGTCAATTTAGAAATGAAGGAATGGATGCAGAACATTTACAAGATTACACTCAAATGGAATTTTATTGGGCTTATGCCAACTATAAGGATGGAATGAAATTAGTAGAAGAAATGTACAAATATGTTGCACAGGAAACTTTTGGAACTTTAAAATTTAAAATTAGAAATTTCGATGTTGACCTAGGTAAAGAGTGGGAGATATATGACTATGTTGAAACGATTAAAAAATTTACTAATATTAATGTATTAGAAGCAACTGAAAAAGAAATTAAAGACAAATTAGATGAGCTAAGGGTTAAATATGATATGGAAGGTTTTAATATAACTCGAGCAATAGATAATTTATGGAAATTTTGTCGTAAACAAATTGCTGGTCCTGGATTTCTAATTAATGTACCAGTAGCTATTTCTCCTTTAGCAAAAAGAGATGAAAATAACCTACAAGTAACTGAGCGTTTTCAGCCTATTATTGCTGGGTCAGAATTAGGTAATGGCTATAGTGAGCTCAATGATCCTATAGATCAAGATGAAAGATTCAAAGGACAACAAAAGTTACGTGAGGGTGGTGACGAAGAAGCTCAAATGCATGATCATGATTTTGTGGAAGCATTAGAATATGGAATGCCTCCAACTTGCGGATTTGGTATGAGCGAAAGAGTTTTTAGTTTTCTTGTAGATAAACCAATGCGTGAGTGCCAGATTTTTCCACTAATGAAACCTAGGAAAGAA